>DXHP01000117.1 GCA_019113305.1 Candidatus Ignatzschineria merdigallinarum
TCTCAAGCGAATCTTCCTCAAGATGAAACGCTCCTTCAGCCCATTACTGAAAATCAGGTTCGCTATTTTCAAGAACGACTTTTAGAGTGGTTTGAACGCGAAGGTCGCCATGATTTACCTTGGAAGCCTCAAGAGCAGTTTAGCGAAAAGATTAACCTCTATCGCATCTGGATTTCTGAAATCATGCTACAACAGACGCAAGTTGTGACAGTTATTCCCTACTTTGAACGCTTTATGGCTGCATTTCCAACACCGGAAGATTTGGCAGCAGCTTCAGAAGAAACAGTTTTAAAATTATGGCAAGGATTAGGTTACTATTCGCGCGCGCGAAATCTTCATGCGGCAAGCAAACAGCTCGTGGCAGAGTTTAATGGCATTATTCCGCCCAATTTTGAAGCCATTCGTAGCCTTAAAGGCATTGGAGATACCACGGCAAATGCGATTTTAGCGCAAGGATTTAATCTGCCTTTTGCGATTTTAGATGGCAATGTTCGCCGAGTATTATCCCGTATCACCGGCATGACTGCGCCTAGAAAAGAACTTGATAAACGTTTAAAAACGATTAGTGAGACTTTTCTCTGCTCGCAAAATCCGGCAGATTATACGCAAGCAATTATGGATTTTGGTGCGACACTTTGTAAACTTAAACCACAATGTGATCGTTGTTTTTTACAATCTCACTGCGCCGCTTTCATTCACGATAAAGTTGCGGATATTCCGGCAAAACCAATTAAGAAAAAGAATCCGACAGAATCAATCGCACTCATTCTCTACTGGAGCGATCGTAATCAGATCCTTCTCGAAAAGCGCCCTGAAAAAGGCATTTGGGGCAATTTATATTCGCTTCCAGAATTGCTATTAAAAGGGAAAGATCACAAAAGCGCCTCAAGTCCCATTATTGATACACAATCATTAGCAGATTTCCCTCAAAGAGAACCGCTCACTAACATTCGTCATCAATTTACACATTACACATTAGAAGCATCGCTATTTAAAGTGCCGATCAGTGATCAAGCAATTCAAAATCTTCTCAAGTCACAAAGCAATCCTGAAGACTTCCGTTTAGTCACCGTTGAAGAAGCGCTTCTTCTACCTAAACCACAGCCCATTGCTGAATTATTAACCAAGATATCTACCCATTCTCTCACTCAGACACTTTGGTAAAACATATTGAGATAACCTATTTAGCACCTTATATTTTATAAAAAAATATTTACATTTATTCGTTAAGATTATTCTGTTTGCATTTTTGACGATTTATTGCTTTTAAAATCTATAGTATACTGACTCTGTTCTTGGCATATTTATAGACATTAACCATCGATGACTATCGATTAGAGCTTTAGATGAATAGATTGATATTACAAAGAGTTATAAGTTCCTTATACTTCGCGCGCTACTACTTTTTAGTCGTGCTCTTTATCATTATTTCATTAATCATTACCTCTATTGCTAAAGCTATCCAAACAAAAGATGAAAACAGCTCCCAGATTCTCTCAAGCGTCTTAGACTCTTACAAAAAATTACAATTGCCGGTTCCGCCTATCGTCTTAGAATCGGTTTCTGAAAGTGAATCTCCAAATGCCGTATCCGAGCAGAATCCTGACGAAAACATCAACAGCACATTAGAAATCACGACTCGTACCGATACTGATGATACAGACAGTGATCGTGCCGACAGCGTATTACAATCCACATCTATCTTTTTGGGTCCGATTGTGGGTTCACTACAAACACAATACATTTCCGAGTCACAAACAATAGAAGAAAATATCGCTTCAGAAGTGATCACAGAAGCGCTTCATGACGATATTACCAATATTATCGATCAACATGAGAAACCAAGCACCACTATTGAACTTCTCATGCCGGATACTATCGTTAATAACTATCTTCTGTTTACACTCTTTCCACATCGTAAATCAGCGATTGTTGAAGAGCCTATCGCCCGTCCTTATCAAGATCACGCACATGTTGACGAGCTCAATATGATGCGATTTGCTAACAAAATTAATGCCTCTTTAAGTATTTCAGAAAACACCATGATGGATGAACTTGAAAGTGCTGAAGGCTATTTTGATGATAATCATGATTATTACGAGGGGTTTGATCAATATGATGATCCTTCAATGATCGTTAATGATTCTCTAGAATTGGAGTTCCAAGAGATCACTGCGGGCGATGCTTCTCTCACATATCCCTATTTACAAGATCCAATTGAGATCTTAGAAGCTGAATCTGCCTTTGAAAATTTTGATGAACAGCCCATCTCCAAGCAGATCGAACAATTACTGACAACCGGGGATTACTTCCTCTTAGCCAATGATCCCATTAAAGCTCGACAATATTATGTTCGCGCCGTCAAAACAGGCGCAATCGATAAGTCATCACCATTTTATGCCAAAGCATTAGTAAAGCTGGCAGATATGGAAGACAATATATATCTCGCGCGTTTCCAATATACTAACGCACTCGATATCTACTCTTCTCATTCTGGCTACGATATGGAAGTTGCCGATATTTTAGTGAAGCTCGTATGGACTTTCGATATGGCATCCGAACGTATCGTGATTTATGAGTTACTCACTCGTGCTAAACAAATACATGAAAAACACGCTTATACGCCGCAATATACGGAAGTTTTACGCAATCTAGCAATCTATTATGAAACGGTGGATGACTTTGAACGAGCGGATGCTAACTATAAAGCGGCACTTGCGCTCGACTTACAATATCTCACCACAACCGATATTCGTACGATTCTTGCTTTGGAAAATTATGCCGCGTTTTATCTCAAATTTAATGAACTCAAAAAAGCTGAAGAAATTCTCCTTTTTAAGCTCGATGCACATGAGGAAATTTCACCGCCAGATTACTACAACTTAGGTCGAACGCAGTCGATGCTTGGTTGGACATACTTGCAGATGAATGAGCTTGAAGAATCCTTACATCACTACAATAGCGCGCTTGGCAATATTAACTACAGTATTAGTAAAAATCGCTTCATGCCGCACTATTACTCTTTACCGGCGATATTTGATTTAATCTACTTTTTTATCTATACCAACGAGCCTGAATTAGCAGTTCCCTATTTTGAAGTCACGACAGCACTGTTTGAAGCAGAGGATGAAGGCTACGTGGTCCGTTATCTACAAGAGACCAATTTTGAAGACGTTGATCCTGAAAAAGTGGTCAATTATCCTTGGGCGGCAGAAGCAGAGATTAGAGGCTTAATCTCAATTATTGAATATATTCAAACAACGCAGAATCAATAAGCCGCTCCTAATAATTCTGTAGGCAAATATTCTCCTTACGCTTCATCGTCTCTTTAAAACGATTTTTCGCTCAGATATTTCCAATTGATTCCGCTATAATTTTCTTATTCCCCCATCCGGCAAAGCAGAGGTTTTTATGGCGATCTATGTCATGAGCGATATTCACGGTTGTTATGATGAGTTTCGAGCGCTCTTAAAGAAGATTCACTTCAATCATAAACAAGATCAGCTCTATTTGGTGGGAGATCTCATTAATCGTGGCCCGAAATCTTTAGCTGTCTTGGAGTACCTGATGGATCATGAAACATCGATGTTCCCTGTTTTAGGAAATCATGATCTCTCTTATTTAGTTTATGCCGCCGGCGAAACACGATTGCGCCGTGGTGATACTTATGATGAAGTAACAAAGAGCAATCGTGCGAAAAAGATCAAGAAATACCTTCGCAGACAGCCGCTCATGAGATATCTACCAGCACAAAATATCGCTATTGCACATGCCGGCATTCCACCATTTTGGAATATTGCCGAAGCATTAAGCTTGAGCTACGAAATCCATGAACAACTCATCACCTCTGATAAAAAGCGTTATCAAACGCTCATGCAAGAGATGTTTGGCAATACGCCGACGACTTGGAACAATACGCTGACCGGCATCGAAAGAACTCGCGTGATCATCAATTACTTCACTCGCATGCGTTATCTGAATCTAGATCTCTCCATGGATTTTGATAATAAAACAGAACAATATGATGCCGCCATCATGAAACCATGGTTTCAATTTGATCGCTCAAAACATGATCAAACGAAGATAATCTTCGGGCATTGGGCAAGTTTAGGGATTCACCAAGAAAATGGTACTCTTTGTATCGATTCTGGTTGTGTGTGGGAAGGCTCACTATCCGTTGTTCGAATTGATACGGAAGAGTTCGAGATCTCTAGCTTCTCTTTTTAGAAAAGCATGGACATTAGCGCTGCAATATAAGTGAGAGCTGCAATACATATTGCGGTAATGATAAAACGATCATCGCGTCATTTTTAAATAATGTCTTGCTCTAGCTAATAACTGCTGGCAAACGTTTGATATAAACATGCAAACTCTCTTTAGCTGAGCATAAGCTTTAAAAAGAGATGTTATCTCGGCAATTCAAAGCTGATTTCACTCTATTTGCACAATTAAATCAATACGCTTCTTTTTCCGCTCTCAGGTGCAATTTTACTTAATAAAAGGTAAAATGCTCCGTTACAGAATAAATTATTAAGAAGAGGTTGACTGATGCAAGATATCCGGACTTTACTGCGTAAAACCAGTTTTAAAACAAGTGCTAATAGCTTAAGCCAACTCCCCAATGATAGCCGTGGTGAAATTGCTTTTGCCGGTCGTTCTAATGCCGGAAAATCCAGCGCGCTCAATATGCTCACTGGACAAAAAACGCTTGCACGAACCAGTAAAACACCGGGAAGAACGCAGCTCATCAACTATTTTGAAGTCAAAGATAGCCTCTACTTAGTAGATCTTCCAGGTTACGGATATGCAAAAGTACCATTACCAATGCGTGAACATTGGCAGAAGATCCTGCAAGGATATTTTGAAAAACGTGAATCACTCGATGCTCTTATTATGCTGATGGATTCTCGTCATCCTTTGACAGATCTTGATAAGCAGATGTTGCATTGGTGTGAATTTCAAGAGTTGCCAACCCATATTCTCTTAACGAAAGCTGATAAGCTTAGCAAAAATGAAGCAAGCAAAACGTTACATCAAGTCAGAAAAGTATTAGCTGAAGAATTTAGTATTCCGATCACAGCGCAGTTATTTTCTTCCACCAAACCAGAAATTGGTTTGCAAGATGCGCTCCATTACTTAAGCCAATGGGTTGAACATCATGAATCATAAATTGCCTTTGATTATTGTTGCCGATATGGGTGCAACATTTTCACGTCTTGCATTTATCGATGAATACCAAGCAATTCGCCATGTCAAAGTCTATCCTTCTTGTGATTTCCATTCTCCCAAAGAAGTGATTAGTACTTATCTTGCGGAGCTTAATGAAGAATCTCCTGATCATATTTTTATCGCCGTTGCCGCACCAATCATTAATGATCGTTTGATTCTGACCAACAACCATTGGGACTTCAGCCAACAAGAGATCGCTCAAGATCTCAATACGAAGGTGACGTTCATTAATGACTTTGAAGCACTCTCTTTGTCATTAGATCATCTATCACATCTTGAAACGATGGAGATCGGGCAACATGTTGAGCATAAACTGCCACACGCCATTCACCATTCAAAAGTTGTTATCGGGACAGGAACAGGATTTGGCACAGCGATGAGCCTACAGACAGAGCATGGGATGATTAGTGTGCCATCGGAAGGAGGTCATGCCCTTTATGCGCCGCAAGACTGTGTGGAAACAGCACTCCTTGATTTAGCCATCAAAGAGCTTCATCGCCCAGTCATTGTTGAAGATTTACTCGCTTGTAAACATGGGATTTCACGTCTAATTCGCCTTATGGCAACCCTTGAAAGTATCTCTGAAATTAACTTTGATTCAACGCCGGAAGGATTACTCTCCGCAGCACTTGAAACCAAAGATGATTTTGCCCTTACGGTTCTTGAGCGTTACTGCATGATGCTCGGAAATGTCGCTAGCAATATTGCTTTAACAACAGGTGCTGCTGGCGGAATCTATATCGGCGGCGGTTTCTCTCCTCGTTTTAGTGAGTTTTTACAAACATCTAAATTCAGAGAGTGTTTTGTCAATAAAGAATCAGTTTCAAAGATTTTAGAAACCATCCCAACCTATCTCATTACGCATCCTTACGCCACCTTAGTAGGGTTGCAACAAATTCTACCCCGATATCTTTCATAGATGAGAGGAGCTTATGTTATCTCATATCCAAAATCACTATCACCTTCTTCGTAAATCAGAAGCTAAAGTCGCTGATTGGGTTTTATCTCATCCTAATGAAACGGTGGATCTCTCCATCAGTGCACTTGCCGAGAAAGCCGGCGTATCAGAACCAACAATTATGCGTTTCTGTCATGCACTTAACTATGAAGGCTTCCATACCTTTAAACAATTACTCGCGAAAAGCCTTCGTTCTGGCGTACCATTTGTTCATGGAAGCATTTCTCCTCACGATTCCACGTCGAGCATCATCACAAAGCTCATCGACCAATCGAGTGCCGCGCTTTTAAATATGAAAAACTATTTAAAAGAAGAAGATCTCGACAGTGCGATTAGCCTGTTAGAGCAATCGAATCAAGTGATGTGTATTGGTCACGGCGTTTCCGGCGTTGTAGCCAATGATATTCAACAAAAACTCCTTCGTGTCGGTATCCCCGTATCTGCCTATACCGATCATCATGTTCATAGTTTAGCTGCTAGCTTATTAACGCCAAGAGATGTGCTTATTGCCGTTTCTCATACAGGAAAAAGCCAAGATGTGATCGATTCTGCGGATCTGGCTCGTTTAAATGGTGCAGCGGTGATTGCTTTTGCCCCAAAAGGTTCTCCTTTAAGTACCCATGCAACAGTGGTTTTAGAATCAGGGACTAAAGAAGATACTTCTGAATATATGCCGATGATTTCGCGCTTAGCAGACCTTGCTATTGTGGATATTTTACTCGTCACATTGGCACTTAAAAAAGGTCCTGAATTTAGAATCGCGATGGAGAACTCTCTGAAAATTATCGATTCTAAACGTACAAAATAATGTTGATCCGACCCTCTCAGTTGATGAGCTCTGAAAAGATTCTCCTCAATTAGTAACTATTATTTCAGTTTTAAAAATTTAACGATAATTGCGGGCACAAGATTGATCACATCATGCAAATATTTTCCCAAGCATGATATCTACCCTGAAATCATTTTATCAATGAAGCAATTACTGATTTCCCAATTGTGAATCGTTAAAATCATCTACAACCGTTTTACGTCTCATTAATCATCAATCACCATAGAATTTAAAGCATCCCATATGACCGCTGAATCTTCATCTGACAACCATACTTCTGACACACTTGTGCTGCAAAAATATGCGCTCTTAATCGAATATGATGGACGTGAATTCAAAGGCTGGCAAAAACAGACGAATCCGCCCGTTCGCTCTATTGAGGAAGAACTTGAACAAGCGGTAAGCTTTATTGCCAATGAGCCCGTGAAACTTATTTGCGCCGGAAGAACTGATGCTGGCGTCCATGCGATGAATCAAGTCGTCCATTTCGAAACGACTGCGATCCGTCCTAAACGTGCTTGGATGCTCGGCATTAACTCTAATCTCCCTAATGATTGTGCAGTTAAAGATATCATCTCGGTAAATGAAGAGTTTCATGCACGATTTAGTGCCATCAGCCGAACCTATCGCTATCAGATCTTCAATCACCCATTCCGAAGTCCTTTAAAGCGTTTTTACGCCCTTTGGAATTATCATCCATTAGATGTTACTGCGATGGAAAAAGGCGCACAGTATCTTGTGGGAGAACATGATTTCTCGGCATTTCGTTCTTCTGAATGTCAAGCAAATACCCCCTTTCGCAATGTACATTACATTCGTTTTACACAAAAAGAACATCTCATCGAGATCGAACTCAAAGCCAATGCCTTTTTGCATAATATGGTGCGAAATATTGTCGGCACACTATTAGAAGTTGGTCTTGGCAAAGAAGAACCTCAATATATCAAAGATGTTCTTGAGAGCTTAGATCGTACAAAAGGTGGGATTACTGCTCCCCCTCAAGGATTATATCTATATAATGTAGAATACCCTGATGACGTTGCACCACAGTTTGAAGCGAACAATGCGACTTTCCGCGTGTAACGACATCAAATATTTTATTCACACACAGTCAAATTTTCTCCGGATTCGGATGACAGTCACAAAGGAATCATAATGAAACAGAAGACGGTTTTAACGGGAATTAGTACCACTGGAACGCCACATCTTGGGAACTATGCCGGTGCTATTCGCCCAGCAATTGAACTCAGTAAAACGCATGATAGTGCTTACTTCTTCTTAGCTGACCTCCATTCATTAATTAAATGTCAAGATGCCGAGCTTGTAAACCAATCTCGCTTAGAGATTGCAGCAACTTGGATGGCGTTAGGTTTAGATACGGATAAAGCCGTCTTCTATCGCCAATCTGACATCGAAGAAATTCCACAAATCACTTGGCTTCTCAACTGTGTTACCGCCAAAGGGACGATGAATCGTGCGCATGCTTATAAAGCATCCGTTGATGAGAATATCGCAGCAGAAAATGATCCAGACCGCGGCGTCACAATGGGTCTTTTCTCTTATCCGGTACTAATGGCGGCAGATATTTTAGCGTTTAATGCGGATCTTGTGCCTGTCGGTAGCGACCAACGCCAACACGTTGAGATCGCGCGTGAAATTGCACAGCGTTTTAATCATATTTATAAAGATAACTTCTTTGTCATGCCACAAGAAGTCATTGATGATGAAACAGCGATTTTACCAGGACTAGATGGTCGTAAAATGAGTAAATCATACAACAATACCATCCCGCTCTTCTTGCCGGAGAAACAACTGCAAAAATCAATTAATCGCATTGTTACGAATTCTCTTGAACCAGGCGAACCTAAAGATCCTGATAGCACGCATCTTTTTGATATCTACAAAGCGTTTGCAACCAATGAAGAAACAGCCGCATATCGCCAAGCATTAATCGAAGGCATGGGCTGGGGTGATGCGAAGAAGGCACTCTTTACACTTATTAATGGAGAGATCAAAGATGCTCGCGAAAAGTATAATGAACTCATGGCAAACCCTGCATTAATCGAAGAAACCTTACAAAAAGGCGCTGAAAAAGCACGAGTTCCTGCTCGTGAAATGCTTCTTCGCCTAAAAGATGCCGTAGGTTTAAGAAACTTCATTTAAAGCATCTTTGCTAAAATCATTCATTAAAATAGATGGAAAATGATGAGATCCTGTCTACCAACAGGATCTCTATTTATCATTATTTCATTCCCAAATTCCTTGATATACACAAAACAGATGACGCAAGAGATCCAAGAATCCCCCGATAACATCATGACTTTCAAGGGCGAGCAATTAGAATTGCCGCTTGATCTCTTTATTCCGCCAGATGCATTTGAAATTTGGTTAGAAGAGTTCGAAGGTCCGCTCGACCTTCTCTTGCATATTATTCGTAAAAATAACTTCGATATTGTTGATATTCCCATTCGAAATATTACAGAACAATATATGGCGTATATTGACCACTTAGAGGAAGAACGTTTCGAATTAGCGTCAGAATATCTCGTAATGGCTGCTTGGCTTGCAGAGATTAAATCTCGCATCTTATTACCATTGCCGGAAACGGATAACCCAGATGACGAAGCGCTCGATCCGAGACTGGAGCTCATTCGCCGACTACAGATCTATGCACAATACAAAGAGGTGGCGCAATTACTCTCAGAACATTCGCAGCTTTATCGGGAAACCTTCCCTGTTTCTCCGGCAACGCCCGATATTAAGATTACGCCTCCGCCACCAACCGTGGAATTATCTCAACTCGTTGAAGCCATTCAAAAAATTCTTGCTCGCGCAGATCTTCGGCAAAAACATAAAGTGGAATCAGAGCGCATATCGATTACAGATCGGATGAGCCAACTTATTAATCGTTTATCACCGGATAGAGCGACCTCTTTTAGGTCACTTTTTAATCCTGAAGAAGGCCGTTATGGGATTACGATCTCCTTTCTTTCCCTGCTTGAATTAACCCGAAATCAGACGATAACTTTACAACAAGAAGCCGCTTATAGTGAAATCATGATTACTTTAACAGCTTAAAAAATAACAGTAATGGAAGCAGAGCAACACAACTTCCCCTATATTATTTTTATCTTCTACCTTTATAACTCTTTGAAATAACCATTTATATTTAATTCAGGAGTTATTGATGTCTATTCTTCAAAAAATTATTCAACTAGCAAAATATTCCATCGTACTTATTTCCTCACTAGCGATTTCTACCACAATAGTTCTTGCTGCACCGATTAATATTAATCAAGCTGATGTACCAACCATTATGGATAATCTATCCGATATTGGTCCCGTGAAAGCAACCGCTATCGTAGAATACCGAGAGCTCAATGGGCCTTTTACTCGCGCAGAAGATCTTCTCGCTGTCAAAGGCATTGGGGAAAAAACATTAGAGAAAAATCGCGATAACCTTCTCTTTAACGATCATAAAAATAATGAACCAGATGTTACAACTGAAACACCCTAATTTTTACCATTATGATTCCCAGAATCACCTATCCAATTATTCCTTAATCACATGATGCAACTTCCCTCCAAAGAGTATGGAATAACACTCATTGAGCTGCTAATCACTTTGAGTATTTCCTCCATACTCTTTCTTTTTGCATCTTCTTCCCATCAATCCATTCAAGTAGCCATCCAAGAAGAGTTTTTAAAATATGAATTCACACAACAACTGAGAATTGCCAAGAATCTTGCTTCCATCGAGAACCGAGCAATTACCCTTTGTGGCACCTTAGATGGAAAAACCTGTATTGATGCCAAAAATCAAAAATGGCATGGATGGTTACTGTTTTACGATGATCAAGCAAGCTTTCAACCTCAAGAGGAGCTTATAATTCATCAAAAACCCGTCTCCTTACTATTTGATAAAGGATTTCACATTAAAACGACTATTAATATTGGTGGTGGTATTAACTTCAAGGCACGGCGACAATATGCTTATGGAATGGCACGATCTATCGCTAATGGTCGTATTCAAATCTGCAAAAATGAAATGAATGACAAAGGCTTTGATTTCATCATTAATGTCTACGGCTATTTTCGTACTGAAAAAGGAAAAGACGCTTGTTAGCGTCTTCTCTACTCTTTCAATACTCTCTGCAAGAAAGGATTAACTATCTATTTCATGCATTCCACTTACTGATCTTTACGCATTTTAAATGGAGCATATAATAAGATAGCGATGAGGAATAGACCGAGATAACCAATTAATGGGTAGAAATATGCGATTAAATCTGTAAAACCCACAAAACTCGCAACATAGCCTACTGCACCAGTAATCACCGCAAAGATATAAGATTTTTTAGTCTGCATCACCGTAAAACGCGCCACAAAAGCATAATACATCGCAACGCCCGTGTTATAAATCATCCCAAAAAGAACCACCGCCATACAGATTCCTAACACTGGGGAGATATCTTGGATAATTCTTAACAAAGGTAAAGGATATGTTCCGACAACATCCACTTTTAAGAAGATTGCTAAATGTGCAATCATAATTAAAATACCAACTCCTAATCCGCCTAAAAATCCGCCCCAAGTTGCAACTTTAGTATTCGGTTCACTTCCGCCCATGACAAGCGCCATTCCTGCTCCTACCGCAATATTAAACGACACGTAGTTAATCGCAGAAATAAACCAGTTTGGAAGCGATGTTTCAATACTTGTCGCAATCGGCTCTAGCACATCTAAATCTTGACTATAAGTGAAAAGGCTATAAACACAGATCACAACAAGCGCCACAATTAAAAATGGAGTGATACTTCCAATCAAACTGATCACGCGCTGAATCGGCATTAATACGGTTAAAACAATAAGGATTGTCATCACTAAACTTCCCACAAATGGCGAAAGATTTAGAAACTGCGCGCCTAAACTTCCGGCACCGGCAACCATCACAACACCGACCCCAAATAGTGTTAAAATTAATACCCAATCCACGATACGACCTAAAAATGGGCCGCTTAATTTATAAATTGCCTCGTTATGAGATTGCACCTTCATGATGCTCCCCATTCTCGTTAGCATCATTCCCATATAAGCAAATAGCGCCGTTGCTAAAACTGCCCCTAAAGTGCCCATATAACCAAAACTGGTGAAGTACTGCAAAATTTCCTGACCCGATGCAAATCCTGCACCGACAATAATTCCAATAAATGCACTCGCAATACGCAGTACCTGAAACATATTTCCTCCTAATTTTATCTTTAAATGTTATTTCTTATTTTTATTAATCAGCTCAACTCTATATAAGCCATAACTTCACGATAAAAACAAATTTTATCTAATATCTCTCTATCGCAATAAAAACAAACTATTGATAAAAAACACAACATACTAATTTAATAGTAGATCCATCAGTAACAATATTATTAAAAATGATCAAGAAGATATTTATTAGAGATTAATAAAAAGAGTAAAAATAGAGATTCATTCAAAATCTCTATTTATTCAAAACCTGATGCAACCATTTCTGAATATCCGTTATTACAGTCACTATGTGAGAATTTCCATCAGCATCTTTAAACCCATGATCCAACTCAGAATATGTTGTGACTTGAATATGAGCGTAATCGCTTAAATCTTCAAACATCAATTTTGCCGCGGGAACCGAAACATTATTATCTCCCAGCGTCTGAATCATCAACAGAGAAATATCACTGTGCTTCCAAACATCTGCCATATCTAAGTTCAGCATCTCTCGCCACCAACGAGCACTATGATTGCTAGAATAGTCTGTAAACTGCTCAAGCTCATCATCTGAAATTGCTTGCATCATCTTGATAAAACCTGTGATCTCAGCTAAAAGAATTGATTTCTCAGGATCTGGTACTGTTTGTGAGATACTCCACAAAATATCATCAAAAAAATATTGGCCACCACCATTTAAGGCAATTGCCGCAGTGATCGGTAATGAACGCTGTCTTAATAAACCCACGATGGTCGCTCCCTCACTTCCACCTAAAAGGATAATCTCATCATATTCCTTAGATAATGCCGTAATCACTTCTGTATAATCCTGCACACGCTGAGAAAGCGACTCATAAGTGTAATAATCAAGTGGACAATTCTCTAAATGAATCTGCTCATCAGGAGCTTCTAATAATACTGATTCTAATCCTCTTTTTTCAACCCAGAGCTGATCGCTCTCCGGCATAACTGTCGCCAATAAACGCATTGTCTGGCTCTGCTGTGATATCGGCAAACAACCTGAGCCTTGAATAAGCACTAATAACACTCGAGGTTTCTGTACTGATTTTTGGATCTGACTTCCATCTTGCGTTTTACGCAGATCATAATAAATCTCAGAACCATCTTCTCTCAATATAGACTCAAGATCTTGATCTTGCATCTCAAAACGAGGATAAGTATCTGCAAAAACAACGCCAAAACAGAAAATAGCGCAAAATATATAGGTTATTTTCTTTATCACTGTCACCAATATGACTCCTTCATTAGAAGAACTATTTCGCTTTAAGACCCACTTTTCAAGACAGTAATGCCATCACCCAAATAGGTTTATATAAACAGCAAAAAGCACGATCTCATCGTGCTTTTATTCATATGATCAAAACCGGCTATTTACGATAACGGTTTTTGCCCTTTGTAGAAATCACTATTCACATAGTAATGATAGAGCCGACGAAGCGCGACCATTAATACCGCACATGCTGGCAATGCCAAGAGAACGCCGGTAAACCCAAAAAGTGTTCCTCCAACCATC
>DXHP01000118.1 GCA_019113305.1 Candidatus Ignatzschineria merdigallinarum
GTGCATGATTGCAGACCTTCCAGCGAAAGATGGTGGAATGCCTGATATGGGTGGAATGGGCGGCATGGGTGGAATGCCTGGCATGATGTAATCGACAGATTACTAGTTCCAAAATCTTCATTGATTTAAAATTAAAGAGATATCGCGAGAGCGGTATCTCTTTTTTATTCTCCAGTAATAGTATATTCAACATATCCGGAAGATCACAATTCAAACAAATGAGGATATTGAAGAAGAATCCCCTGACAGTTCCGGGAGTGCGAAAGTTAAGATCATGATGCTAGATCGTGATATCGCAGGGCTTGTCTTTGAAGATGATAGTGGTGAAAGCACCACATTATTAAAGATTTCTCCTGAAAGTATGCGAGATATTTTACAGAAGATTGATATGAAGGGATTGGAATAGAAAGCTAGACTTTTAGTGATGAACTTTCTACAATGAAGTTTCTGGGGAGTCCCGTTAACACTACGGACTTCCCTTTTTATTTGTCTAAAAAAATGAAGCAATTTCATTATCTGCAAATAGAAAGGGGAAGATCACATATTTTAATATTGATTTTTCAAGAGGATGTTTTCAATGAAAATAACACCTTACCCACAGAATGATATCGTGCAGCAGCATTCATCTCTTCCTATCTATGATTCTACAAATCGTTCGTCAAAAGAACGGGTTTTTCACGCAATATTATTTGAAACTATCGCACTATTAATCTGTGCACCACTTTTTGCATTTTTGCTCAATCGTTCTATTTCCGAAATGGGATTAATGACCTTCATTATTGCGACGATCGCCGTAATGTGGAACTTTATTTATAATATTCTGTTTGATCGAATAACTCGATCCTTTCTCAAGGAACGAGGCTTTGTGGTCCGAGTGATTCACGCGCTTATTTTTGAATTGGGGCTGATTGTTATTACGGTTCCTATTATTGCCAGCTTATTGAATATTACGATGTGGACGGCATTTTTAATGGATATTGGGATTCTGCTATTTTTCTTACCTTATACCGTAATATTTAATTGGAGTTATGATGCAATTCGTAAAGTGCTCTGGTTTAGAAAAATGGTGAAGGAGCGCTAAATAGCGCATTATCGCCGATAGTAGAGAATTTATAATAAACAAAAAGCGTATCTCACATAGCGATACGCTTTTTTTTAATGGTGTAACGGTGGCTTTATTGATGCTTTTGAGTAAAGAAATCGTCGAGTTTTTGTAGCTGAGTTTTGGCATGTGCTTTTTGAGAATCAGAGCCTTGCGCAAGTGCAATGTCATACACAGCTTTTGAGAACTCATAACTAGGACGATACTCAAGATGATTCACGACGTAGTCGGCGATAATGAGATGATCATCTAAATTGTTTTCATGAGTTTTGAAGTAATTAATACTATGTTCTTGCAGCGCAATAATGCCGAGCATTTCTGTGACGGAGCCTTTTTTGCTATTTTTTAGTAAATATTCCGCAAGTGCCGGCATATTATCCCAATTATCTTTAAACGCCATTTGCAGATCCTCAACATCGCTCACGGCAAGATGAGATTCTGTGGAAAAGATCTCGATAAAATCGGTCTCATTTTTATCTTTAAATGCCATTGCGAGTACTTGATTATCAGGTCCTACACGTTGAAATAGGCGTTTTAAATCAGCCATGACATTATATTGCAGAGAAGTGTTCGCGATGATTCGAGTAAGGTAAGCTTCTGTGAGATCTGTAGGCTGCGCCAGCTGAATAAGCATATTGGAGAGCGTTAAGGCGGCGATAGGATCGCCGAGTTTTGTGGCGCTTCTTAGACAATTTAATAATTGATCGAGCTCTTCAGATGAAATGGTATCGATACTTTTTTGTTTTAAGGTATCTAAAATGATGGCGCTATTTTGTTCAAATACTATGCTGCGAGCGCTTTCGGTATCATATGCTGGGAGATAAGGATTGTCGATTAATTGGCATTCGCTGGCAACAGCCATCGGTTGTAATAGCAGGGCGAATAGGGATGCCGTGAATAAAGTAGTCATTTTTTTCATAAGAATAGTGGTTCTTTTCTTGAAGTTACAAATAGTACTGGTGCATAACATCGTGAGGAAGCGCCAGAAAATGGATTGTTTTAATATACGGGAAAGTCTTGGTTGATAGGATATTACTTTGCTAATTGATGATGTAGGTCGTTATTTTCCTTGAAGATAGTTCCTGATGAATAATAAAAAAGCTACTCCATTATTGAATAGCTTTTGAATAGTATTTCTGTCGTGATCTTCCTTTGGATGCTTATAAGAATGAACGGGAATCTCTATTAACCTTTAATGATATAACAAGGGCGATATTCGCTGCCAGGAAGCTTCATGCGTTGTTGTTCTACAAAATCTTTTAAGAGATCATCGATCATCTCCATTAACTCAGAGTCACCAGATAATTCAAAGGGTCCTTTTTCAGCAATCGCATTCACGCCAAATTCTTTCACATTTCCTGCGACAATACCGGAAAATGCTTTGCGTAAATTTGCGGCAAGTTTATCTTTCGGCTGATCTAAATGGAGGTCCAGTGCCGCCATATTGTCATGGGTAGGAATAAATGGTTTTTGGAAATCTTCAGGAATCGTGAGCAGCCAGTTATAACAGTAAGAATCCCCACGCTGCTGGCGGCACTCTTTCACGTGCGGCATTGCAACTTTCATCTTCTTCGCAACGGCTGCCGGATCATCAATAATGATTTCATAGAGTTTTTGTGCGTCTTTACCCAACGTTTTTTCGACAAACTTATCGAGCGTGCGGAAGTAATCCTCGCTCTCTTTCGGGCCGGTTAAAATCAGCGGTAAGCAGATATCTCTATTTTGTGGTAATAGCAATAATCCTAAGATATAGAAGAATTCTTCCGCTGTTCCAACACCGCCGGGGAAGATAATGACGCCATGACCTAAGCGAATAAAGGCTTCCAATCTTTTCTCAATGTCAGACATAATAATGAGTTCATTGACGAGGGGATTTGGTGGTTCTGCCGCAACGATGGAGGTTTCGGTAATGCCAATAAAGCGGCTCTCTTTATTCGATTGTCTTGCATGACCAACGGCGGCACCGCGCATAGGAGCTTCCATGGCGCCAGGACCACAGCCTGTACAGATATTCAGATGGCGAACGCCGAGCTCTTGTCCAACGGCATACCCATATTCATATTCGGTTTCATTGATAGAGTGTCCGCCCCAGCAGACAATGATATTAGGATCTTGGTCTGTACGCAGGGTATTCGCATTTCGCAAAATAGCAAAAACAAAATCGGTCGTTAATGAGTTACGAGTTTCAACGGTATCTTCCAAAATAGAGCCATTGCCATTCTTATATTCATGATATAGCGTAGAAACCGAATCGATAAAGAGCGTATCGCGTAGGACCGAAAAGAGATTTCGGCGAATAACATCTGTCAGTTTTCCATCGACAAAAACATCTTGCGGCGGATTGTAAAGACGAAGCTTAATGCCGCGCTCAGTTCGAATGAGCTCAATATCATAATCTTGATATTTATTAAAAATGGCATGAGGATCATCCGTTTTACTGCCAGTATTGAGAACTGCTAAGGTACAGTTTCTAAATAGAGGGTAAAGATCACCTTTCGCGGTTTTCTTTAAGATCGCACTTTCAGTGTGTGATATTAAATCCATCGATCCTTTTGGGGGATAAATATCATAGCGAATACGATTTGGCATATTACGGTTCCTTTGGGCTAGATCGGCGATATAGCAGGATGATCTTTGAGGATTTCAATAGATCTGAGACTCCATAGCGATGGTTAATATACAGTCGTATTGTTAATTGGCGACAATAATATTAATGCCGATAAAATTAAAATGATTAATCTCTCATCATAGCATTAAATACGTGCATTTCGAATGTTCTCTAAGAGACAAATTGTGTTATTTACGCATTAAAAAGGGCTTTTAAATAGGATGGCAATGTGCGAAGTAACAACGTGAGCTGCTGCAATAAAATAGTGGAAATAGGGCTATTTGTGCAGCAATCTTGGTGCTGTAGTTTAAAAATTTCTCGCTTTAAAGCACTATAGTAAGGTTGATCAAATTGCTTCGTTTGCAGCGTTTGAATAATAAAATGAGTGGTTCGATCTAGCATCGCTAAGACTTCATGATCTTCAATTTTTTCACGATGAGCGCCTAATGCCGAAAGATATCCTAAAAAAGTATTGTTTAAGCAGAGGTTATTAAAGATCTGCTCTAAGTGGTCTTTATCGTATTGGTTCGCGGCAGAAAGAGCAGAGAAGAGCGAAGAGAGTTCGCTATCAGCTTCGCTTGCGCGAGTTCGGGAAGTCAGATAAGCCAAGTTATCACTTCTGCCGGCGTGATATTGCTCGCGGATTTGATCCAGATAATGGCTATTTTCGGTCGCCACTTTGGCATATGTTTTGGGAAGATTGTAATAGCGCCAATCAGGCAGAATATAGTGTGCGGCAATCCACGCTAAGCCACAACCAATCATGGTATCAATCAATCTTTCCGGCGCAATAAAGTTGTAATCATTGAGATTAAATCCAATGAGAATCATGATCGTAATGAGCGCCGTGGCAAAAGAGTATCGTGCCGCACTGAAGATAAAGAAAAGGGTGCCGCTGAGTATGACAATGAGTGCTTGTAGTGAAATAGAGGGTGAAAATTGCAAGAAAACAATGGTGATGACAACCCCCAATACTGTGCCAGAAAACCGTTTGGCAATGCGAGATTTAGTGGCAGTTGAGTTGGGTTGACAGACAAAAATTGCCGTCAGAATAATCCAGTAAATTCGTGTGGTGACTTCATCGCCGTTGAGAATATAGATATTGCCAATATTGGCGAGCCAAATGATGAGATAACCGGCGCCCATGACAAAGCTCATGCGAATCGCATGACGAAATACCTCAGATTCTGGTGTGAGATGGCTCTTCATACGCTGAATAAACTCTAGAACTTTATCTTTGAGGTTTAATGATGGCGTTGATTGCGGTAAGAGCGCATTAAATTCGGTTTTTAGTAGATCATTTTCGGCAAGTCCGCTCTGCATCTTGAGGAATAATGCATTAATTTGTTCGAGATTATGAAGGAGATTGTCGAGCGATGTGAAGATCTCTTTCTCGTGATTTCCTGCTTTTTTAAGGCGCTTAATAGTTTCGTCAAGGCGAGTGCTGAGGCGGTTGAGATATTGGGGATGTTCATATTCTTCCTGTTTACTAATGGCTTCGGAGATACGAAGCGCCGTTTGTCCTTGTTGCATCATTAAGCGCTGGAATCGAAAGAGTAGATCACTATAGAGAAATTTTTTGTGCAGTAGTTCATATTCTACATGCACAGATGCGGCGCGCTCATAGATAGTTTGGGCGATGAGGTAATAATTGAGGATTTCGGGGAACGGGTTTTGTCCTCGTTCGTTTTGTAGCCGGCGAATAATTGCGCCACGGATATTATCAAGTTTAGCCGTTAAAGCTTTGCCGGCAATGGAGAGTTTGAGCTTGAGTTCTTTGATACTTTCGCCCTCATCGGGATCGAAAAAGCGAGATTTTAGTTCCAATAATCGCGCTAAATCTTTATAGCATTCGGCCAGTGATTCTGTCATTGGTCGTGCTGGCCAAATGAAATGGAATAGTAAGGAAATCAAGTGATACCAAAGTGCGCCGGTCATCAGCATCATGGGTTGAATATACCAGGCTCGGTCAGCCTCAAAAGTGAGCATGGTATAGACCATTAAAACTAATGTGCCAAAGGCAATTGTGGCATAGCGATCGCCGAGAGCGCCAAGCATGATGAGCGCCGCAGTACCGAAAGTGCAAAGTAGTAAAAAAGGAAAAGGGTAAGGGAAAATAAGTTCAACCGCAGTTGAAGCAAGGAAAAAGATGAGAAGAATCATCCCTATATTTTTGACACGACCTTTCAGGTGATTATCAAGGTCTGAGAGCGCCGCAGCAACTGCGCCTAAAATGGGTGGTAATTGCAATGATCCTGTGAGTAGCATCGGAGCAATCACAACGCCGGACATGACAATAAAGATCTTTGTGCAGTAGAGCAGTAAGTTATTGTAGAAAGTACGCGTGAGTTTTGATAGGGATAACATTCTTATTTTGTCCATTCAGGCTTCTCCATATCAAGCGTTGATTACTGAAGCGCTTATTTTACCATTTTTAGCGATGAAAGCGGGTAATTGTCATCGGGGAGATATATTGATCGAGTGGAATATCTCCCTCATATGTATCGAGGATTTTAGTAATTGGCTCAAAGAATCCCACACCAATTTTATCTACATGGGGATACTCGTGGAAGAACTGATCATAAAATCCCCCACCATATCCCACACGGAATCCTTGATCATCACAAGCTAATAATGGCGTTAAAACGATCTCAATCGCTTGGATTTCTTCTTCAGTTGCCGGTAAATGGTTTAGTGCCGGCTCTGGAATTCCCCAGCGATTTTCTTCAATTATGGTTTCCGGCAATAAGCGTACATGCTCAAGCGTTTGATCTAATGTTACACGTGGAACATACACTTTATCCCCACGCTCCCAAAGTACCGGCAATAAACTTCGAAGATCTATTTCATGATTTTGTATGATTGGTAGAAACAGATGAATAGTTGTGGGCTTTTCCGGTAGTTGGGTAATGATCTGTTGACAGATTTTTTGGGAATACGTTTGAACTTGGCTTGACGAGAGATTTTTTCGGTATGCTAATACCGCAGCTCTAATGTCTGATTTCAAGGCTTTTTTGTGTTGCCATTGATTTGGAAATAAGTTGGATATTGCCGGGATCTTCATTTTTTTAGCATACGTTATCGTGAAATCGGTTTTAAATTATCTAATTAAAGGTTTTATTTAAAAGGTGCTGCATTGCTGGAGGGAATGGTTGCACTCTTTTATCAATCTCGCGCCAGCAGTTATCACTGCTATTTCTAAACCCAAAGACTATAAAATAATATCAGAATATTTCCTTTAGCATACGTTAAAAGACGGTAAAACAGATACAAAAAAACCTAATGATTTTCAGATCATTAGGTTTTGATTCTTTAGAAACGCATTTGTTTCAAATTAGAACGGAACATCATCATCAAAGCTATCGAAGTCAGCCATATTATTTTCTTGCTGTCTTGGTTGATTGAAGCCTTGGTTTTGTTGTGGAGCTTGACGTTGTTGCTGTTGTCCACCGCCGTAATTATTTTGTTGTGGTGCTTGGTTGAAGCCGGAGTAGTCATCTTGCATTGGCTGTCCGCCGCCAAAGTTGCCACCACCGCCTCCGCCACCGCCGAGCATTTGGAGTTCGTTCGCATTGATATCGGTGCTATAACGCTCGATACCTTGTTTATCTGTGTATTTGTTCGTGCGAAGTGAGCCTTCAACGTATACTTGGCTGCCTTTTTTGAGATATTGACCAGCAATTTCTGCTAAACGACCGAAGAACACAACGCGATGCCATTCGGTACGCTCTTGTTGTTGTCCTGTGTTACGGTCTTTCCAGCTTTCAGATGTTGCGATAGAAATCGTTGTTACTGCGCTTCCGCTAGCAGTATAGCGAACGTCAGGATCATTCCCTAAACGTCCGACAAGAATAACTTTATTAATTCCACGTGACATAAATAAAACCTTAAGTTGTGCTGATTAATGATTAAAAACGATATTGCTAAACACTATACGCTATTTTTTCGGGGAAAGCATAGCGCTTTGCGTTTTTAAATATAGGTGAAAAAAGTGAAAAATATTAAGGCTTAACCTCAATAAATTTGATCTGTTGAACATCAAGATGACGTTTTACTTGAGCCAGATCTTTGGTGGAAAATGGTCCAATTTTGACGCGATAAATTGTTTTTCCATTCACGACTGCTTTCTGAATTTCAGGTTGATATCCTAAAGATTCTAGTTGTGATTTATGGATATTTGCTTCAAACGTAGAGGAGAAACTCCCAGTTTGGAGTTTTTTGCTCGGACCTTTTTCTGGTTTTGGAGCAGGTTCTTGGAAGCTTTCCGATGTTGAAAGTAACTCTAATGCAAATTCATTTTTGATCTCGGTATCGACAGATTCATAGCCTGAAGATTCACTAATGAGCTCAAATTTGGGTTTTGGCTTTGGCTCAACATAATGCGTGCCACCAATTGCTTCTTCGCCGGTAATATGAAATGAACGATTTGCTAGTTGTTCATAAAATGAGAACTCTGACTCAGGAATTTGAATCTCTTCAGGAGAGAAAGGCTTATTGCGCTCTCTTTCAAGTTCAGCAAGCCTTTCCATACGTGCAATTCTACGCGCTTCTTTTTCTGCAGCTTTCTTCTCGGCATGATCTGCAAAGAACATTGCGCCGGCAACAGCAAGTGCAACAATAATGACATAAAAGAGAAGTTCCGCTTTTGTGGGCGGACGGCGAAAGTAGCGTATAAAGTTTTTTACTCTCCGCCACTTCTCTTTAGATTGTACTTGTCCTAGTTGCACCATCGTGAGCGCCTATTACATTTTGGTTGGTGCTGAAAGACCAAGAAGATCAAGCCCATTTGCCAATACTTGCTTCGCAGCCATTAAGAGATAGAGTTTTGCATCTTGTAAGCCTTTGCCATCTTCACTATCAGTTAAGATACGAATCGCATTTCCAGCCTCATCTTTCACATTGTAGTAACTGTGAACATCAGCTGCTAAATCTTGTAAGTAGTTCGCTATGAAATGTGGTGCGCGGTTATTACCGGCAGTAATCACAAATTCCCCAAAGGTTGAAAGCGTACGCATTAATTTATACTCTTGAACCATTGTGAGTTTATCAAGGTTTTGGATCGCAAATTGAGGATCAAAAGTATCTCCACGACGTTCACGCTCTGCTAAAATCGAGCAGATACGGGCGTGTGCATATTGAATATAGTACACAGGATTATCGCTCGATTGAGATAATGCGAGATCGATATCAAACTGGAGTTGTGAATCAGGATTTCTTGCCGCTAAGAAGTAGCGAGTAGCATCTTTACCAACTTCATCGATTAAATCACGAAGTGTGACATAAGATCCTGCGCGTTTTGAGATTTTAACTTCTTGGCCATCTCTTAATACCATCACCATTTGGTGCAGAACATATTCTGGCCAGCCTTGTGGAATACCGACATCCAGCGCTTGAAGCCCTGCTCGAACGCGAGAAATAGTTCCGTGATGATCGGCACCTTGTTCATTAATGACAAACTTAAAGCCGCGCTCCCACTTTTTCTCGTGATAGGCTACATCTGGCACGAAGTAAGTGTAACCACCTTCTTTTTTGCGCATGACACGGTCTTTGTCATCGCCGTAATCTGTAGTTCTAAGCCATAAAGCACCATCTTCTTCAAATGTTTTACCATTTTCAATCAGACGATTGACGACTTTATCGACGGCACCGTCTTGATAGAGTGATGATTCAAGATAATAAACATCGAAGTTGATATCGAAAGCTTTAAGATCTAGATCTTGTTCACGGCGAAGATAAGCCACTGCGAAGTTACGAATATCGAGGATATCATCTTTATTGCCAGATGCCGTAATCTCACGATCATCGGCGGTGATGCTCTCTTTTGCAAGATAACTGTTGGCGATATCGACGATATATTCACCACGATAACCATCTTCTGGCCATGCGCTATCTTCTGGTGTCATGCCATCGATACGTGCTTTGACAGAAGCAGCAAGGTTATCAATCTGTGCGCCGGCATCATTGTAGTAAAATTCACGAGTTAGATCGTAACCATTTGCTTCTAATACACGAGCAATGGAATCTCCGACAGCAGCGCCGCGACCATGACCAACATGAAGTGGACCTGTTGGGTTTGCTGAAACAAATTCAATTTGTACTTTCTCTCCATTACCGCCGTTGTTGTGACCGTACTTCTCTTGCGATTCAAGAACGGTACTTAACTCTTGATGGTAAATTTCTGGGTTGAAAGTAAAGTTGATAAAGCCCGGACCTGCGATCTCAATTTTTGCGATTTCAGGCTGCTCACCAATGGCTTCAATTAACATCTCGGCAACAGCGCGAGGATTAGATTTGAATTGGCGAGCGGTCATCATTGCGATATTACTCGCAAAGTCGCCGTGGCTGATATCTCGCGTTCTCTCTACGCTTTTAAGCACCAGGTTTGGATCGATTTCAACTTGATGCGTGTTGGCAACGTGCTCAAGGGCGTTTTGAAGAAGACGAATAGGAATTTGTTTCATAGATAACTTTTTTACTGATAATTACTGATTGAATTTATTAAGAAGAGACTGCATTTTCTCATCAAGAGAAACAGGTTCTTTCGCTACCGCTTTTTTAGGTGCTGATTGACCACTGTTGCGTGGCGCTTTAGGTTTACGGTTTTTGGGTGCGTCTGCACGTTTTTCCGTTCTTCTTTTAGCTCTTTCAGGATTTTTCTTGGTGAGGATTGCTTGAATTTTCTCAACATTTTCTTTTGCAAGATTACGATGTTCATCATCAATAATCTCCGCTTCAGTGCCATCAAGATTTGTGCGATGTGGCGCATGAACAACAGCTTGTTGATAGCGAAGTTGCTTGGTATACCATGAAAGTGCTGAGCGAAGGTTGACGGCACTAAAGCCCCACTCTGTAACAACAGGAATGAGTTGTTTATGAATACCAATTGCTAAAGCGACAGGACGACCATCTTTAGGTTGTGGGAAAATTGTCGGGTATTCTTCTGACAATTTTTGTAACAACTGCTGTGATGTTTCGATACGCTTTTGGCGTGCTTCTTGTGGGGTGAGATTCGTCTCTTCCGGAGTAGAAGAAGCTTCAAGTTGTGTATTATTTTCGTTTGACATTATTTTCCAAAACCTAGATATATAAAAATTTGCTTATGCAATTTTATTATATCTTAGCGATAATTGCATTAAGGTGGTAAAATTCTTATGCTTATCCCAAGTTTTAGAGAGATTAAACCCTTTTTAAGTTGTTGAAAATTTTGAGAAATGATCGTTATGAAAATGCGTATATTATCTTTACTTGCAGTCTTATTAATCGCTTCGCCAACCGCAATGGCACGCCTCGGAACCGTTGATGGTATCGCATTTGTGATCAATGATGACGTGATTACTCTCTCAGATTGGCATCGAGAAATGGCGCTTGCTCGTGATGAGATGAACTATATTCCGGCAGGACAACGTCTCTCTGGGAAAGAGTTGGAAGAATATGTGGCAAAAGTGATTATTACCACAAAATATCAAGATGTTTTCGCAAAACAAGCAGGGCTTTACGTTCAAAATAATGAAGTGGATGCGGCAATTGCCGATATCGCGGCAAGAAATGGAACCGATATTGCAACATTAAGAGAATATATTCAGTATCAAGGAATGGATTACAACCAATATCGCGAAAATATTCGTGGTCAAATGCTGGCATCAAGATTGCAAAATGAGATTGTACAAAGCACCAGCTTTTCAGAAAATGAGATTGATCTCTATATGAAAACGGCAGAATTCCAAAATATTAAGAAGAAAATGATGAACGCGGATGTTTCACAGCATAAAGTGAGCCATATTTTGGTGGCTGTGAATAAAGATACATCAGAGAAGAAGGCATTACAGGAAGTGAATCGCCTTCGTGAAAGAATTATTTCAGGGGATACTTCTTTTGAAGATATCGCAAGAGCGAACTCACAAGATCCCTTATCTGCGGCAGAAGATGGCGCGTTAGGTTGGGTTGGATTAGGGCAGTTAGCTCCGGAATTTGAAAAGGCGATGGTTCGTTTGCCAAAAGGGGAGCTGAGTCAGCCAGTTCGTACCGCTTATGGGTATCACTTAATTAAAGTTGATGATCGCCGTACGGGTTTCCAAGATGAAGAAGTTATTCGTAATGCGGCACGTGAATATTATTTTAGGAAGAAAGCTGCGGCGACATTTGATGCATGGTTGAAGCGCATGTTATCGGATGTTTATGTGGAAAAACGTGTCGGGACGCAATAAATGCCGACGATACTATTCATTAGAAGCAAAGATTAAAAGATAACGAAGAAAGCTCTGGGCAGTGATCATAACGGCTCGGAGCTTTTTTTCTAGTCAAGACTTGGAAAGCAACTTAAAATAACCTTAATGAGAAAGAGGCAATAGAGATATTTGATACCTTTATGCCTTTTATCAACACTATTGATAAGCAAGTAAGATAGAATTTTATGAATAAACCGCAACACAAAGCCCGTAAACGTTTTGGGCAAAACTTTTTAGTAGATGACAGTATCATCTTTCAAATTATCCAGAGCATTATGCCAATGCCGGGGGAAGATCTCGTGGAGATCGGTCCGGGATTAGGTGCAATGACAAGACCGTTACTTAATGCGGCAAAAAAAATGACGGTGATTGAGTTAGACCGTGATTTGATTGATTATTTACAAACATTAGATGGTTTAACAGTGATTAATCAGGATGTCTTGAAGGTTGATCTGCCAAAGCTTTGCCAACAAGGGGGAAAGCTTCGTGTCGTTGGCAACCTTCCATATAACATCTCGACACCGATTATTTTCCATCTGTTAAGTAATGTTGAGATGATTGCCGATATGCATTTCATGCTTCAAAAAGAAGTGATTGAACGCATGGCAGCGCAACCGGGAGATTCTGCATTTAGCCGATTATCCATCATGGTGCAACGTTATTGTGAGGTTGTGCCGCTATTAGAAATTCCACCAGAGTCTTTTGATCCTGCGCCGAAAGTGATGAGTCAATTTGTGAGATTGATTCCTTATGAAGGAAATCCATACGGTATTAAAGATGATGCGCTCTTTTTTGATGTCGTGAAGGATGCATTCTCGATGAAACGTAAAATGCTGCGTAATAATTTAAAATCACTTTTTACAGAAGCAGAGATTGAGAGTTTAGGGATTGATCCAAAAATTCGTGCCGAAAATCTTCATATCGAAGATTTTGTGAAGCTGAGTAA
>DXHP01000119.1 GCA_019113305.1 Candidatus Ignatzschineria merdigallinarum
CACCTATGCGATTTGTCATACCTTAGGATTAAGAGCAGATCATCGCGTGAAGTAAACAAGGAAAAATGCCCGATTCCTCTCATTTCTATAATGATGTTATTGCTAGCGATGATCATCAAAACTCTCTATGATGATCCTTTACATCTCTGTCTACGCAAGGAACCTTTATGCGATCCTCATTACTGAAACTCAGCAGCTTACTGCTGTTGAGTATGTCATCATTAATAATGGATTCAACCTTCGATGCTCCCCTTAATCTTGAAGAAAAAGTCACCCATAAAATCAGCTCACAAATAGATTTTCCGGAGCTTCGTTATGCATTTCTATTTGATGACAACAATCATCACGATCTCTTTCACTCCGTCCGGTTATACAATACGAACAATGAATTATTACAGACGATCGAAGGCGAAAATTTACGAGAACATATGTTTTGGGGCGACATTGGTAGCTCGCCCACATTGATTGATATTAATGAGGATGGATATCTCGATCTCATTATCAAAGTCAGCGCCGGCAGTTTAGGAGAATTCGCCTCTGTTTGGCTCTTTAATCCTGAAACCGAGCGTTATCAAGCCGTGCTAGAAGAGATACTCTATCCGAAAGTTGTGGCAAATAACCTAATTGCTTCCACCTATACTTCACGCAGAGATCCTTTTATCTCTTATCTATCGGCATATCAAATTTTGCCGGACTTTTCTTTCACAAATACCGATTGGACCAGCTTTATCATTCCACTTAAAAAAGCGGGTGAAAGTTATTATTGCGTGTCTGACCCGATTCTTCATCATGATGGTAATGTCAATTATTCCTTAGAGATTATCCTTGATGACAAAGAGAAGCTGACGGCTGAATCATTCGCCTTGTTAAATGCCCTAGATTTAACGAGCTGTTATCCGGCATTGAGCGAGATAATTTCGAGTTTTCCTCAAGAAAATTTCCGATCGCTCTCACTCATTCAACTTCCCATTCAGCAAAATCTATCCGAAGCAGAGACATCTCCGGTTACAATCACCGTCAATCCTGAGTGGCAAAAAATAGCCGTGAATTACCAACATTTCGGTGACAAGATTGCCACGATGCAATGCCCGATCATTCCTTACATCGATCTCGATCATCAACGCATCAAAGCGGCTGATCTCATCTCTTTTGAAGGGTTATCAGAAGAGATGGTGATGGAGGATTATGGCTATCCGATTATCTGCGATTATGAGGGAAAACCGTATTAGTTGGTAATCCATTAGTGTCGTCCGTCATGTCGATTTAAGAATATCTACAACAGATAGCTGTCACAACTTCCGGCGCAAGATTGATGTAAACAAACATTATTCACAATAATGCCTCTGTTTTAAAAAAGATGGTTCATTCAAACAAGTTAACATGGATTTTACGATCATCTCTAGCTATCAAAAATGCCGGCGTTTCATGTGAAACATTCCGGCATTTTTTGATGATTATTTACAGAATTTCTGGCAGAAAAATCACGCTCGTGACTTTCTGCTTCCAGTCATAAGGAATCGGTCCTCCCGTGACTTCCCCTGTTTCAGAATCTTCTCCATCATCTGCAAAATAAAAATCCGGCGTAATCACATCATATTGATCACAATCCACTGTCATATCCATCGGACAATCTTCATATTCTAACCAAATTTGATTATTAATTTGATACAACAATGTCGTTTTTAAAAAGGGCGTCGTCAAATCATAATCACCATAAACAGTTGGTTTTTCACGATGATAAAGCACCGCTTGCACCTGCTCAAGATACTCAACATTCCAACGTTCTTGAAACGAACCTAGAGAAAACCGAGGTTCTAATTGGTAATCAGCAACATCTATTTTTTGAAAACCTTCCGCTAACAATTCTTCATAAAAATCCGCCACCAATGGATCATTAGCCGCAAATTTTGCATCCTTAAACTGTTGATTCATTCGTCCATATTCCATGAAATAATTCTCTGCAGACTCATCTGCTGCAAAATGCCAATCACTCTCCGGAATAGGCTGAATGCGGCCCTCTTTGACAATACAGAGCGCATAATTCATCGGCATCAAACTATGCGATCCCATTCTGTTTTCTGAGTAACGGGATTTACAGAGCACATCGCCGGCAGGGTTCATCGCTAAAGGCACAATTTCTGCCGTAATTGTCGAAGGTCCTGTTGCAAATGCACCTTGTAATACACTGATCCATAAGGTAAAAGCTAGCACTGAATACGACCATAAATTTTTCAACATCAAGATATCCCTAAGCACACGAAGATAAAAAATAGCATTATTTAACAATAAGTTACAGGCTTTTTCTTGCATCAACGCTCGCCATTATGAACAAGAATAGAAAGCCTGAAAAAAGTTTTTAACACAATTCTCTATCTTATTTCAATAGCTTGAACCACTCTTTTTTCAATAAAAATCGCTCATACAACAAAAACATTTCAAGATTTCATTGCTTTCCCTCAATGAATCAGTTATTTCTAAATAGAGTCTAAAAAACTAAACATACATGAAAAGTATTTATTGTAATCAAACATCCCGATTCAAAAACACTTTTATCAAAATTATTTTCTAAAAAATGATCTAACAAAAGATATATCAAGCCTTAAGGAGCTACCAATGACTGATCAAAAATGGAGTTTTGACACCTTACAAGTTCATGCAGGACAAGTTGTCGACGATACCAAATCACGTGCTGTACCCATTTATCAAACCTCAAGTTATGTATTCGATAACTCTCAACATGCTGCCGACCTTTTTGGACTCGCAAAACCAGGCAACATCTATACGCGCATCATGAACCCCACCACTGATGTTTTAGAGAAACGTATTGCGGCACTTGAAGGCGGCGTTGGTGCGCTTGCAACAAGTTCTGGGATGACAGCGATTCTCTATGCCATTTTGAATGTGGCAACGCCGGGCGATGAGATCATTACCCTTAGTACTATTTATGGCGGCACTTATACGCTTCTGGAAAAACGCTTGCCGGCACAATTTGGGATTAAAGTTCACTTCATTGAGCCAGAAGATTTAGAGGGTTTAGAAGCGGTTATTAACGATAAAACGAAGGCGATCTTCTTTGAAAGTATCGGCAATCCTGATATCAACATTCCCAATATCGAGAAGATCGTTAAGATCGCACAAAAACACCAAATCGTCACTATCGCCGATAATACCTTCGGCACGCCATATCTCATTAATCTTAAAAGTTACGGCATCAACGTCATTGTCCATTCATTAACGAAATATATCGGCGGACATGGAACCTCCATCGGCGGCGGTGTGATTGATAATGGGAATTTCAACTTTAAAGATAATCCACGTTATCCTGGCTTTAATACCCCAGATGCGGCGTACGGCGGTCTGCAATATGCAGATTTAGGCGAACAAGCCTATATTCTTAAAGCCCGTGTTGAACTACTCCGTGATACCGGCGCTTGTATCAGCCCATTTAACTCATTCCTCATTTTGCTTGGACTTGAAACATTAAGCCTTCGCGTGGAAAGAATGACAGAGTCGGCACTCAAAATTGCCAAGCATTTGGAGAACCATCCGCTCGTTGCTTGGGTGAAACATCCTGGTCTTCAATCGAGCCAATATCATGAACGAGCGCAAAAATATTTCCCGAAAGGAGTCGGTGCAATCTTCACGTTTGGCGTGAAAGGCGGTAAAGAAGCGAGCATCAAATTCATTGATCATCTCGAAATCTTCTCGCTCTTAGCCAACGTTGCGGATGCTAAAAGCTTAGTGATTCATCCGGCAGGCACAACGCATGCGCAATTGGATGAAGAAGGCTTACGAAAAGCTGGCGTTCTTCCGGAGCTGATTCGCCTTTCTATTGGTTTAGAAGATGTGAATGATCTGATTGCAGATATCGATCAAGCGTTAGAAAAATCACAAAAATAGATCTAGAACCCCACCGTTTCAAGATAAAAAAGTCTCGGTTAGCATCTCCATCTAACCGAAACTTTTTGTTATCCACATTTTACGGCAATCACACCTCAAATATCCATCTCAAGATCTATCAGTCTAATCTTTAGTTAAAAGGATCTGGAATCGTCGATGGCACAAGAATATGGCGACCAACATTATCGACTTCTGTTTCTCCGCAAAATGCCATACTCGTTTCAAATTCATTGCGAATAATCTCTAAGGCTTTCGTAACGCCCGCTTCACCCATTGCACCTAAGCCATAAAGATAAGAGCGACCAATCATGCCGCCTTTTGCACCGAGCGCAACCGCTTTTAAGAGATCTTGTCCCGAACGAATACCACTATCGATAATGACTTCTGTCGAACTACCTGATAGCGCATCCACGACCGATGGTAATACCGCAATCGAAGAGAGCGCACCATCGAGCTGGCGACCGCCGTGATTACTCACAACTATTGCATCAGCACCCACACTATTAGCCAATTTGGCATCTTCGGCATCCAAGATCCCTTTTAAAATAATCTTGCCGCCCCACGCTTCTTTAATCCACTCAATATCCTGCCAATTAAGCGTTGGATCGAACTGCTGCTGTGTCCATGAGCCAAGCGAACTCGGATCATCAATTCCCTCCACATGCCCCACGATATTGCCAAATTGGCGACGTTTCGTTTTGAGCATATTCCAGCACCAGCGTTGTTTCGTAAAGAGATTAATCCAATTACGTAACGTCGGTTTTGGCGGCACAGATAAACCATTTTTTAAGTCTTTATGCCGCTGACCAATCATCTGTAAATCAAGCGTAATCACCAAGGCATCACAACCTGCCGCTTTTGCTCGATCAATCAATCGGCGCATAAAATCACGATCTCGCATCACATAGAGCTGAAACCAAAAAGGCTTATTCACCTCTTTCTTAATATCTTCAAGTGATGCAATACTCATGGTGGAAAGTGTATAACGAATCCCAAATTTCGCCGCCGCTCTTGCCGCTAAAATTTCCCCATCAGGATGTACCATTCCCACCAACCCTGTTGGCGCAATCGACAGTGGCATCGACATCTCAATCCCAAGCATTTCTCGTTTTAAGGAGCGATTTTCCATATTCCTTGCAACTTTCTGAATCAGTTTAATCTTCTGAAAATCCGATTCATTCGCTTGATAAGTCGATTCCGTCCAAGAACCAGAATCCACATAGTCATAGAACATTTTCGGCACACGTTTTTTAGCGATCACGCGCAGATCTTCGATATTGGTGATGATTGTCATTGTTTTTTATCAGTTGTGATGAATTAAAGAAAGCAGCGTTAAAAAAGATATCGTGTCACTCTCTCTTAATCCGCTTTAAGGCTCGTGAATTATTTGTTTAAGATTCTTAGCAGCTTTCACTATACTGCCGAAAATTACGGCTGACAACCGTTAAACAGGCTCTTTCAAGAAAAACATCCCTATCCCAAAGATCTCCGTTTAAAACTCTATATCCTGACTCAGAAATTCACACGAAATATGCGTTGTTAATAATGCTTCATATTCCTCTTTCGCTAAAAACCCGATGAGTGTTTCCGTGTGACGATTGTCCACACCGTAATGATGAATAAAGGCTGCGCGATTTCTTTGTAAAACCTCTGATAAACACTCGTAATATGCCGGTAAAAGGTATTTCTGGTGCGCTTGTAAAGATGTTAATAAAGCATCTTCGACCACAAAACGATCATCTTCTAAATCAAAGAAGGAAAGATCCGTCAGTGCTTCTAAAAAATGGCGGAAAATGAAGTCCTCAAAAGTTGTTGCGAGATAAAGATAGCCATCGTAATCATGCGCTAAAAGGATCACAAAAGGGGTTGCCGCTGTATCCGCTTTCTCATAAACAAAGCAGTAATAATCGCCGGCACCATTCATCGCAAACGGTAAACCGATTAAATGATCAGGGAGACAATCCTTGTTCACATATTCCGCCATTTCCAATAGTGAATTATCCTCTAACAACTCAAACTCATGACTTAAAAATAAGAGAGTTGGTGTCGCAATTCGCTCGGCATAATGCTTCATATACCAATCACCGCCATATTTTCCGGTTTCTAACATTCCCTCAAGACATAACTGATGATATAACGCCGGATATTGCACTCCATATTCTGCTTCTACGACTTTTAAATGACTTTGATCCATACGCTTTCTCGCTTTTTTAGATAATTTCTCTTGGGATTCATTTTAATATTTTTCGATAATACCTTTCAAAAAACACATATTAAACCTCCTATTTTTCTCTCGATGGTCATTCTTTTTTTCAAAAGTTCATCATATTTTTTGAATAACCCCAATACCGATAAAAGACGGCAATCATCCGCGCTCAAGCAAAACATACTACAACGGTTACTTTGGAATCATTGACTAAAAAATCAATTTGTTACTAACGAAATCATTTGACAGCTTTCTCTCATCAATGTTACTTCTATTGACTAATGCCGATTTGAAACAATACAGCTTGCGGGCATAAACAGCTAAAGCGTCCACCTTAAAATATTTTAAGGTTCTCCTTCTATCCGTGGTGCAACACTTATGGGGAGCAAGCAAAAATCGGCAGCCTAGCTTGTCGATTTTTTTGTTTCTGAAGGAAAAAAAACATGATATTGATCCTCTCATCACCGACTTATTCCCTCTTTTCTCGCAGTGGCAGCAAATCTTTGCTCGCATTTAGAGAAAATATTCCCAAATCTTTCTATTTTCTCATCACAAAACGCGTTTATTAATCCTCGAAAATAACGGTGATATTCCAATCTCTTATCTGGATTTTGCATATCTCAAAAACAATAAAATACAAAACATACATGTTAAATAATTTGACACTCAAAACAATAACAAGCTATACATATATGCAATAGATGTTTTTAGATTGAATAGGTCGAATACGATCTTGAAAACATCAAACCCCATTAAAAAACCACTTTATAAATTCAAATAATAAAAACTAAAAATGAACCTATCGCCTTATTTGATCAGCGTTCATAGGAGAACCAAATGTCCATCGATGTTAACCCACAGTTGCCGATTCTCGATTACGCTCAATTTGTTGCCGGCGGCAAAGAACGCGAACAATTCTTAAAGAACCTTCGCTTTGCTGCACATGAGATTGGTTTTTTCTATCTTAAAAATCATGGGATCCCTCAAGATCTCATTGAAAATGTACAGGCACTCTCAAAACAGTTTTTTGCATTACCGCTCACTGAGAAACAAAAAATTCACATGTCCAATTCCCCGCACTTTCGAGGATATAACAATGTTCATGATGAAATTACGCGCGAAAGACCCGACAGCCGTGAACAACTTGATTACATGCCGGAATATGAAGCGATTCCGTTAGATCAAATCCCGGCAGATGAACCATGGTTACGCTTGCAAGGTCCGAATCAATGGCCAGAATCTATCCCGGAACTTCGCCCGGCTTTTGTCGAGTTACAAGAGCGTCAAACAGATTTAGCAAAGTCCATGCTCTCGGCATTTTCCCTCGCTCTCGGGCAGAAAGAGGATGCGCTCGCACACACTTATGCGCATAAACCGTCTGTACTCTCAAAAGCGATTCATTATCCCGGCGTTGCCGGCGAACAAGGTGTTGGTGCGCACAAAGACTCAGGCTACATCACCTTTGTGCAGCAAGAAGATACGGCAGGATTAGAAGTGTTAAAAGATGATGAATGGGTATTGGCAGCGCCAATTGACGGCACATTTGTCGTTAATATCGGGGAACTTTTAGAGATCGCCTCACAAGGTTATCTCAAAGCGACTCTGCATCGCGTTGCACCATCACCAATTGGTTCCAACCGTTTTTCGCTTGCGTACTTTTTAACCTCACAGCTCGATGCTAATGTTCCACTTTTCGAGTTGCCAAAAGAGCTTCAAAGTGGAATTCGCGGCATTACCCAAGATCCGAAAAACCCGATGTTCACACAGATCGGTAAGAACTTTCTCAAAGGTCGATTACGTTCTCACACCGATGTTGCAAAACGCTTTTATGCCGATGTTGTGATTGATTAATCACAACATTCCTCTTCCCTTTAACAATGACATAATCATGAAAATAGTGCCGATTTGGAGAAGCTTGCGGGCAAAACAGCTAAGCGAAACAGGAGTTCTCCAAACCGAAATTCAAGGAGAAACTCATGCGCTTCCAAGCCCATTCACAAGCTCACTCAACATTCAAAAAACACCCCATTCGCTCCACCGTCAAAAAGAGTATGATGACAGCCTTACTGCTCTTGAGCACTATTATTACGGCGTGCTCAGAGGATTCTAAAACTGCTGAAATCACCCAAAATGGCAATAAAGAGATCTTAAAAATCGGAACATCTCCTGGGGATTTTGCAGATTTAGTCCGTGACTATTTAGGTCCTGAACTCGAAAAATCAGGTTATAAAGTAACACTTGCGGAGATCACCGATATTGTCATTCCCAATGTAAGTGTGGAGGAAGGATCGCTGGATATTAATATCTTCCAACACAAACCTTACATGGATGATTTTAACCGCAATCAAAAAGGTCATCTCGTACCGCTGGTACAGGTTCCTACTGCGCCTTATGGCATTTACAGCGGAAAGCTCAAAAGTTTTAATGAAGTCACAAATGGAGCCACAATCGGCATTCCATCAAATGCCACGAACTTTTCTCGCGGTCTGCTTATTTTAGAAAATATTGGCTGGATCAAACTACGTGAGGGAATTGAAGATCGTTTCCGAATCACGAAACAAGATATCGTTGAAAATCCTCATGACCTCAATCTTAAAGAGATCGAAGCCGCGCAAGTTGTTCGTGTGCGCCCAGATCTTGATTACGCCATTATCAACGGTAACTTCGCCATTGATGCCGGCATTCACTTTCGAGAAGCGCTCTCCACAGAACCTAGCAAGCATTTCATTAATTGGGTCGTTGTTCATGAGAAAAACCAGAATAGCCCTTGGGCAAAAAAAGTCGTGGAGATTCTAGAATCGGATGACTTCAAGCAATATTCTGCAACACGATTTGCCAACTACAATCTCCCCCTTGCTTGGGATAATGCCCAACCTTAACCCTTTTTGCTCTTGAAGCTTTCGATCATTCGTCTCCTTCTTTCCTCAATTTGGAATGATCGGAAGCTTCCCTTTTTTAATGGCCGATTTGGAGAAGCTTGCGGGCAGAACAGCTAAGCGAAAAAATTCTCCACAATATTTATTATTCCTCATTTTTAGGAGAATCTTATGACTGTCATAACCTTCCTACGACAACACGTTTTAAAAAATACACCTTTTCCCAAACAGTGGCTTATTGCCGGGACTTTACTAGGATTTCTTCTGACATTATCGGCGTGCTTCGATCCAAAATCAGCAGCTGAAACTTCCCAAAATCAATTACGGATTAGTACAGCGCCGGGGGATTTTCATGATCTCGTCAAAGAGTATTTAGCACCAGAACTGCAAAAGTCTGGTTTTGATGTGGAACTATTGGTCATCACCGACACAGTTGTTCCGAATGTCGCCGTAGAAGAGGGATCCTTGGAAATGAATCTCTTCCAACATCGCCCTTACATGGAAGAGTTTAATCGTAACCAGAAAGGGCATTTAGTCCCGCTTGTACAAGTTCCCACTGCGCCTTATGGCATTTATCCTGCTCGCAAACAGACAATCGCTGAACTCACGGAGGGATCTTCAATCGGCATTCCCTCTAATGTGACAAACTTCTCGCGTGGCTTATGGATTCTAGAAGGATTAGGTTGGATTACGATCAAAAAAGATGCCGAAGATCGTTTCCATCTCACCAAACAAGATATCGCGACAAATCCTCATAATCTCAACATTAAGGAGATTGAAGCCGCTCAGATGTTACGCGCAAAACCGGATCTTGATTATGCCATTATCAATGGTAAATATGCGCTTGATGCCGGCATTCACTTTTCCGATGCACTCTATGTTGAGCCCAGCCGTCACTTTGTGAATTGGATTGTGATTCATGCGCGAAATAGCGAAACCCCTTGGGCGAAAAAGATTATCGAGATTGTGAATTCTGAAGGATTTAAAGCATATTCTCGCACAAAATTCCCGGGATACGATCTGCCTTTAGCGTGGGATTAATCATTTTACTACCGTTTTTCACCCTAAATTTCCAATATTAAAAACCTCATTAAATTTTATTTCTAGGACGATCTATGACGACTTCTAAAATATCCTCACAAGCGCAACCTGTTAATGCCAACCTTCCGATTCTCGATTTCAGCCAATTTATTGCCGGCGGTGAAGCGAAAGCACAATTCATAAAGGATCTTCTCTACTCAGCGCACGAAATCGGCTTTTTCTATATCCAAAATCACGGCGTTCCGCTCGATCTTTTGCAAGAAGCCGAAGATCTCTCAAAACAATTTTTCGCACAATCTCTCGAAGAAAAACTCAAAGTTAGCGCCATTCATTCGCCACACTTTCGCGGATATACTGGCGTTCATGGTGAAATTACGCGCCAAAAGCCAGATAGCAGAGAACAATTCGATACCATGCTGGAATATCCAGCGATTCCTTTTGAGGACATTCCTCAGGAAAAGCCTTGGCTTCGAATTTATGGTCCGAATCAATGGCCAGAATCGCTTCCCCGCATTCGAGAAGTATTTGAAACCTTACAAAAAGCACAGACAGAATTAGCAATTTCACTCCTCAAGGCCTTTGCATTAGCGCTTGGTCAAGATGAAAATGCATTTGCCAATATCTACAACAATAAACCATCGGTTGTACTTCGTGCAATTCATTATCCCGGCATTGAAAATAGTGAACAAGGTGTTGGTGCCCATAAAGATTTCGGCGTATTAACCTTTGTCCGACAAGGTAAAGTCGCTGGCTTAGAAGTTCTGAAAGATGATGAATGGGTCTTAGCAACACCGATTGAGGGAACTTTTGTCGTCAATATTGGCGAACTGTTAGAAGCCGCAACGGATGGATTCCTCAAAGCGACTTTACATCGTGTTATTCCGACAAAACTTGGTGAAAATCGTTACTCGATCGCTTATTTCCTCAACTCCGATTTAGATAGTGAAGTACCGGCATTACAGCTTCCGACAGAGTTTCAAGGCGCCGTCACCGGTATTACGAAAGATCCTGATAATCCTATTTACGCCAATGTCGGCAAAAATCTTTTAAAAGGACGTTTACGCTCCCATCCTGATGTCGCAGAACGCTTTTATGCCGACATTGATCTCGACAACTTATAAATATCACCCTTTATTCCATGACTCACCAGCAAATTCTATTGGAATTTGCCAAACCTTCTCTCACAACATTAAAACAGCAGATGCTGGGGAATATTATCAATGAAAAACTTACTATTTAAACGCTTACCACAAAGGCTCAAACATCCTTTCACCTTACTCAAACTGGCAATCATTATAAGTTCCACAGTCATTTTCATGGCTTGCAGTGATCCCTCACAAACAGCCCAGCAAGACTCCAAAAAATCACTCCATATATCAACATCTGCCGGCGATTTCTCTGACTTTGTCCGGAACTATTTGGCACCTGAGTTAGAAAAAGCGGGCTACAACGTAATACAAACGGAAGCTTCTGATACTAAGCTGCAAAATATCAGCGTTGCCGAAGGCAGTGTCGATCTTAATATCGTTCAACATAAACCATATCTAGATGAATTTAACGAAACCCACAGAACGGATTTAATCCCACTGATTCAAGTACCGACAGCGCCTTATGGTCTGTATGCCGGTAAACTAAAATCTCTCGATGAAGTCAAAGAAGGTGCAACGATTGGCATTCCATCTAACGTGACAAATTACGCGCGAGGATTATGGATTTTAGAGCAGATTGGTTGGATCAAGTTGCGAGAAGATATCCCTAATCGTTTTCGAGCGCTGGCTTCCGATATTGTAGAGAATCCTTATCATCTCCAAATCATCGAAATCGCAGGTCCGCAGATGGTTCGAGCAAGAACTGATCTTGATTATGCCATTATCAACGGTAACTATGTCGTAGATGCAGAGGATATTGCCTTAAGTGACGCGCTCCATATTGAATCTAGTAAACATTTTGTCAATTGGATTGTGGTGAATGAACCCAATAAAAATGCCCCATGGGCGAAGACAATCCGCGAAATTATGAATGACGAAGGTTTCAAGTCTTTCATTGATGAACACTTCCCAAATTATGATTTGCCGATTGCTTGGTCATTGAAATAAATAAAAAATCACTTCTGAAAAACGTAGATTCACTACGAAAGAAGTGATTTTTTCATTTAAAAGTCTTAAAATAACCCTTTTTAGCGTTGAAACAGAACTCCTCTTGATTTCTAAGGCGCAATTAATGTTCTCCCTCTAAGTCAAAAAGGTAAAATATGACATCAACGCAGAAAAATATTCCCTTACTACTCATGCGTGTGCGCGAATTAATGATGCGTAACTTTAGACCGATTCTCACAGAATGGAATCTGACCGAACAACAATGGCGGATTTTACGAGCGTTATATGAGAGCAAAACATTAGAACCAAGGGAACTATGCGATATCTGCTGCATTCTTAGCCCAAGTATGGCCGGCATTCTTAAACGAATGGAAGAGCTCAACTTAATTGTTAAAGTTCCTTCAAAGCTTGATAAACGCCGTGTTTTAGTAGAAATTTATCCCGGCGTAGAATCAATGGTAAAAAAAATCCTTGAAGCCAATATGAAAGCTTATGATGCTTTTGCAAAACAGATTGGTGAAAACCTTCTTATTGAACTTGAAGCAAATCTTGTATCCGTCTTACAAAAACAAGCGGAATTAGAAGAATCAATGGACTAGGTCAAATTTCCCTGTAAAAAGTCATCGATTCTCTCTATTACATATCTTAAATAGTTGACAACCTCTTTTTAATTATATATCACTAATATATTAGCAATGATGAATTGCTCTATAACTATAGATATAAATACTAATAATTAACAAAGAGGATAGGTATGTTTCAATTTGAAATTAAAGACAAAAATGTCTTTGGTGTCGCACTAAACTATAAGTCCTTACTTGAACTGAACAATGCATCATTTCATGATAAGCCTTACGTTGCTCCCCCAAAAAGACCTGTTTTATTTATTAAACCACCTAATACCTACAATTTCACGCATCAAATCTCCATTGATGACGAGAAGGTACAGTTAGGTGCTAATATCGCGCTTGTCATTGGCAAAGATGCCACTCGAGTTACTAAAGACGAGGCGCTTAACTACATCAAAGGCATTACTGTTGCCAATGATTATTCGGCTCCATCTGAAAGCTACTATCGCCCTGCCGTCGTTGCAAAATGCCGTGATGGTTACTTTTCCATTGCCCAAAAAGCCTTACCTTTAACAGATATTCAAGATCTCAATAATTTAGAGCTCAGTTTAGAAGTGAATGGCGTTGAAGTGCAAAGAGATAATAGTGCGAATTGGGTTCGTGATATTCCTGAGCTTTTAGAAACCATTACTGAATTTATGACACTACGTGAAGGAGATATTCTTCTACTTGGTACGCCATCAGGTTTCTATTTTGCAAATCAAGGGGATAAAGTAACCGTTAAACTTGGGAATCTTCTATCACTAGAAGATCAGATTGTAGGGGGTAAAGCATAATGAAACGCGCTATCGTAGAATATCAAAATAAACAATATGATGTGACCGTCAATGATGATATGTCCGTGAATCTCCCTAATGGTGAGGTCAAATCTGAAAACGAAGTAAAATGGTTACCTCCCGCAAACGGCATCATGATTGCGTTAGGGCTCAACTATGCAGATCATGCGACAGAGCTTGCATTTGAACCCCCTAAAGAACCGCTAATTTTTATTAAAACTGCGGGCACATATGTAGGTCATAACGATCACAGCTGGCGCCCGGATAATGTTGAATATATGCATTATGAGTGTGAACTAGCGGTGGTGATTGGCAAAACGGCAACTAAAGTTAGTCAAGCAGATGCATGGGATTATGTTGAAGGTTTTACGCTCTGTAATGATTATGCCATTCGTGATTACTTAGAAAACTATTATCGCCCCAATCTTCGTGTTAAAAACCGTGATGGAATGACTCCTGTGGGGCCTTATATTCTCTCGAAAGAAGCGATTAAAGATCCGATGAATCTCAGTCTTAAAACTTGGGTCAATGGCGAACTTCGTCAATCAGGCAATACGAAAGATATGATCTTTGATGTACCTTTCTTAATTGAATATCTAAGTAGTTTCATGACTTTAAATCCCGGCGATATGATCGCAACAGGATGCCCTAAAGGCACATCTGATGTCAAAGCGGGAGATACGGTAATTATCGAGGTTGAAGGCGTTGGCAAGCTAGTCAATCACGTCTTAACAGAAAAAGAATATTATAAAACTCGTGGGCTGTAATCACAGCAAGCAATCAGCTAAACGAGAGTGATAGATCAACAAACCAAAGAGGATATGACAATGATTAAACATTGGATTGATGGTAAAGAAGTAGCGAGCGAAGAGACATTCGACAATATTAATCCCGCAACCATGGAAAAAATTGGTGAAGTAGCAAGTGGCGGACAAAAAGAGATTGATATGGCCGTTGCGGCTGCGAAGAAAGCATTTCCTAAATGGTCAAAAACGCCGGCAAAAGAGCGTGCAAAAATTATGCGCCGCTTAGGTGAATTGATTGATCAAAATGTTGAAAAAATTGCCCAATTAGAAACGCTTGATACAGGGTTACCGATTCATCAAACCCAAAATGTCTTAATTCCTCGCGCATCCCATAACTTTGATTTCTTTGCTGAAGTCTGTACGCGCGTCAATGGGCACACTTATCCGGTTGATGATCAAATGCTTAACTATACGCTCTATCAACCTGTGGGCGTTTGCGCACTGGTATCTCCTTGGAACGTACCATTTATGACGGCAACTTGGAAAACCGCACCTTGTTTAGCGCTGGGGAATACTGCTGTTCTAAAGATGTCGGAATTATCACCATTAACAGCGAATGAATTAGGTCGTTTAGCTTTAGAGGCCGGCGTTCCTGAAGGCGTTTTAAACGTCGTTCAAGGCTATGGGCGAACGGCAGGATCTGCACTTGTAGAGCATCCTGATGTTCGCGCAGTCTCATTTACGGGCGGTACTACAACGGGCCGAGCCATTATGTCAAATGCCGGCATTAAGAAATACTCAATGGAACTGGGAGGGAAATCTCCTGTCCTAATTTTTGATGATGCCGATTGGCAACGTGCGCTTGATGCTGCTCTATTCACCATCTTCTCACTTAATGGGGAGCGCTGCACCGCAGGTTCAAGAATCTTTATTCAAGAGAGTATTTATGATGAATTCGTCGCACAATTTGCAGAACGTGCAAAACGAATCAAAGTAGGTGATCCACAAAGTTTTGATACGCAAGTGGGCGCAATGATCACTGTTGATCACTACAATAAAGTCACGGGCTATATCAAAATTGGAATGGAAGAAGGTGCAACGCTTCTTGCTGGCGGACTAGAAAGACCCGCAGGACTTCCTGATCATCTTAAAAATGGAAACTTCATCCAACCGACTGTTTTTGCGGATGTTGATAACAATATGCGTATCGCTCAAGAAGAAATTTTCGGACCTGTTGTCTGCCTCATGAAATTTAAAGATGAAGCAGAAGCGGTTCGCTTAGCGAATGATGTGGAATATGGTCTTGCATCTTATCTCTGGACCTCAGATTTAACGAGAGCACATCGAGTAGCAGCACAAATCGAAGCTGGAATGGTCTTTATTAACTCACAGAATGTTCGAGATTTACGTCAACCATTTGGTGGTGTGAAACAATCTGGAACAGGTCGTGAAGGTGGTGATTACAGCTTAGAAGTCTTTAGTGAAGTGAAAAACGTCTGTATTTCATTAGGCGATCATCACATTCCTAAATGGGGAATGTAATTCGGATAACAATAATAAAATTATGAAATAGCGGCTCATCGTTAGCATCAATTTTCTCCAACTTGATGATGACCGAGTCCTCAAAAATCATTTAAAGGAGTTTATTATGGGTAAGATTGCATTAGCAGCAAAAATTACGCATGTTCCATCGATGTATCTATCAGAAATGCCGGGGAAAAACTATGGTTGCCGTCAATCTGCGATTGATGGACATAAAGAGATTAGCCGTCGTTGTCGTGAATTAGGCGTTGATACGATTATCGTATTTGATACGCATTGGCTCGTAAATAGCGGGTACCACATTAACTGTAACGCAACCTATGAGGGAATTTATACCAGTAATGAACTTCCTCACTTTATTAAAGATATGGCATACAGTTATGAAGGAAATCCAGCACTGGGACATCTCATTGCTGAAAAAGCGCGTGGTAAAGGCGTTCGTGCCATGTCACATGAAATTCCGAGTCTAGAAATGGAATACGGAACACTTGTACCTATGCGTTATATGAATGATGACAATCATTTCAAAGTTCTCTCTATCTCGGCATTCTGTACATCTCACGATCTTGAAAACAGTCGTAAGTTAGGCGAAGCATTAGTGGAAGCGATTGAAGAGTATGATGGAACGGTTGCAGTTCTAGCAAGTGGATCATTATCACATCGATTTATCTGGGATGTAAAAGCTGAAGAAGGTATGGATAGCTATACCCGAGAATTTGATCGCCAAGTGGATCTCCGAGTTGTCGATATGTGGACACAAGGTTTATGGGCAGACTTTGTCAAAATGCTCCCTGAGTACGCTGAATACTGCTTTGGTGAAGGAATGATGCATGATACCGCAATGCTCCTTGGTGTTATGGGGTGGGATCAATATACCGGCAAAGCGGAGATCGTCACCGAACTCTTTGCAAGCTCTGGAACAGGTCAGATCAACGCAATCCTCCCATTTGACAAATAATTAGGAACTAAAATATGCCACATTTTATTGTTGAATACTCCTCGAACCTAGAGGATGAAATTAATTTCGATCAACTTTTTAAAAATGTGCATCAAACGCTTGGCGAAAGTGGCGTATTCCCTCTTGGGGGAATACGTAGCCGTGCAATCCGCATGGATCACTATCGCATTGCTGATGCAAAACATGACTATGCTTTTGTGCATATGCTCTTAAAAGTTGGTTCTGGGCGCTCTCTTGAAGTTCGCCAAAAAGAGGCTGATAAGTTATTTCAGGTCATCGAAGGATTCTTTGAACCTTTACATGAAAAAAGATTATTAGCCATTACTTTTGAGATGCAAGAAATTGATCCCGTTCTCACCTATAAAAAAAATAATATCCATGCATTTCTAGCGAAAAATAGCGCTTAAATGCCTGCAGAAAAGGAATTATCTATGTTATCTCCTGAAGCTATTACTCAATTAGCAATCAAGTTAAACAATGCTGAAAAAAATGGCACTCAACTTCGCCAATTCTCGCTTGAACATCCAGAAATGACGATTGATGACGCTTATGCGGTTCAAAAATCTTGGGTAGACCTTAAAATTCAAGAAGGGCGTGAACTTGTTGGCCATAAGATTGGACTTACTTCACGCGCTATGCAGATCTCTTCCAATATTGAAGAACCAGACTATGGTGCATTACTTGATGATATGTTCTTCGAAGAAGGTAGCACCATTCCTACCGATCGTTTTATCGTTCCACGAGTCGAAGTAGAACTTGCATTTATTCTTGGGAAACCTCTTTCAGGTCCGAATTGTACAATCTTTGATGTATTAGATGCGACAGAATGGGTTATCCCGGCATTAGAAATTATTGATGCAAGACTTCATCATGTCGATCCTGAAACAAAAGTCACTAGAAAAGTATTTGATACCATTTCAGATAATGCCGCAAATGCCGGAGTCATCTTAGGTGGAAGAGCGATTCGACCTTTAGATCTTGATATCCGCAGAGTGAGTGGTGTGCTTTATCGTAACGGTGTCATTGAGGAGAGTGGCGTTGCGGCTGCTGTACTTAATCATCCTGCGAAAGGTGTTGCATGGCTGGCTAATAAATTAGCGCCACATGGAGTGCAGCTAGAACCTGGACAAGTGATTCTTGGGGGTTCATTCACAAGACCGGTTGCTGCTCGTAAGGGAGATACCTTCCATGTCGATTACGGAGAACTCGGCGCTGTCACTTGTTATTTCGGATAAGAAGGAACAATGATTATGAAACTTCAAAAAAACACCTTTAAAGCAGCATTAAAAAGGGGTGAAACACAAATTGGGCTTTGGGCAGGATTGGCCAATGCTTATAGTACTGAAATTCTCGCTTCAATAGGCTATGACTGGTTGCTATTAGATGGAGAACACGCTCCCAACGACCTCTCCTCTCTTCTAAGCCAACTCCAAGCGATTGCGCCGTATCAACAAGCAGGGATTTCCCACCCAATTATCCGTCCACCAGTGGGCCGTCCTGAAATTATCAAACAACTGTTAGATCTTGGCGCACAAACTTTACTTATTCCAATGGTGGAGACTAAAGCGCAAGCAGAAGAGCTCGTCCAATCGATGTGGTATCCCCCAAAAGGAATTCGCGGTGTCGGCAGTGCGCTTGCAAGAGCTTCTAGATGGAATCAAGTAGAAGAATATCTTCATCATGCCGATGATGAGATGTGTTTATTACTACAAGTTGAAAATGTAGTAGGACTCAACAATCTAGAAGAAATTGTCTCACTCGAAGGTGTCGATGGCATCTTTATTGGTCCGGCTGATTTAAGTGCCTCAATGGGTCATCGTGGTAATCCAACACATCCAGAAGTAGAAGCAGCCATTGCTTCCGCACTCAAAACTATTAAATCTTACGGCAAAGCTGCTGGCATATTATACGCCAGTGAAGCTGGCGCCAAAAAATTTATTGAAATAGGCTTTGATTTCGTTGCCGTTGGCGTTGATACAACATTACTCGTCAATGCAGGAAAACAATTACTTTCAAAATTTAAATCAGTTCAAGACAACAGGGATAAAAACTCTATCTACTAACAAACTTGAATAGATAAAACCAATAATTACAAAAGAATCATAGAAATTCTTAATAAAACAGAGATGTTATCAATGGATAAATCTCTGTAGTAACTACACATATATGAGGAAGGAGAAAGAAAATGTCAGAATCAAATTTTTTATTAGAACGTATTAAAGAGATACTCCCTGAAATTGCAAAAAATGCAGACCAAGCCGAAAAAGACCGTAAAGCACCGGAAGAAAGTATTCGTCTTTTAAATGAGATCCAACTAAACCGTGCTTTTCTACCAAAAGCTTATGGTGGTTTCGAAATCTCGCTCCCAGAATTTGCAGAATGTGTTGTCGAACTCTCCAAAGCGTGCGCAGGAACGGCGTGGGCATATAGCTTACTTTGTACCCATAATCACCAGCTTGCGATGTTTCCGAAGCAACTACAAGATGAAGTTTGGGGAGAAAACCCAGATACAGTAGCAAGTAGCTCCATTGCTCCTTTTAGCACTATCGAAGAAGTTGAGGGCGGCATCCGTTTAAGCGGGGAAATGGGTTGGAGTAGTGGTTGTGAATACGCCGATTGGGCAATCGTCGGTTGTAACCGCTTTGATAAAGAGGGCAACAAAATCTACTCATTCGCGGTCATCCCAAGAAGTGATTATGAAATTGTGGATAACTGGTTTGTCATGGGCATGAAAGGAAGTGGCTCTAAAGTTCTCAAAATCGACAATGTATTTGTCCCAGAACACCGTATTCAAGCAGCTCAAGATATGATGACCGGCAAGTCTGCTGGCTTTGGACTTTACCCTGAAAGTAAAATTTTCTACAGCCCTTACAGACCTTACTTCGCCAGTGGTTTCTCGGCAATTAGTTTAGGGATTGCAGAAAGAATGTTAGAAGCATTTAAAGAGCGCACCAAAAATCGTGTTCGTGCATATACTGGGGCAAAAGTTGGGGCAGCAACTCCGGCATTAATGCGTTTAGCTGAATCGACTCACCAAGTATTAGCCGCTAGAGCGCTTTTAGAAAGAACTTGGGAAGAGCATCGTATTCATGGTGTGAATAAACAATACCCCACTTCAGAAACATTAGCTTTTTGGAGAACAAACCAAGCCTATGCCGTCAAAATGTGTATTGAGGCTGTTGACCGTCTCTTTAGTGCTGCCGGTGGGAGTGCATGGTTTGATGGTAACGAATTACAAAGACTCTTCAGAGATGCCCACATGACAGGTGCTCATGCTTATACCGATTATGACGTTTGTGCGCAAATCTTAGGGAGAGAGTTGATGGGCTTAGAACCCGATCCATCGATGGTCTAATATAAAAGTGTGTTTTAAGGAATAAGCTAATTTCAAGTGCTCTATCTGTATTCTACCAATATGAGATTTGATGGAATCTATTTGTTTAGATCACTTTAAAACAATGATGCCTAATAGTCCTGCGTTTATTTTTTAGAACACATTCATTACTATAAAAATATCATTACAGCCTCTCTTTTACCAAAAACAGAAGAGAGGCTCATACATGACAATAAAAACAACTCTCTAGGAGGAGCTCATGACACAAATTGACCCAAAAGCATTTCGCCGAGCATTAGGGAATTTTGCGACTGGAGTCACAGTCATTACTGCACAAGATCAAGATGGCAACCGCGTTGGTGTGACCGCTAACAGTTTTAACTCTGTTTCATTAGACCCAGCACTCATACTTTGGAGTATTGATAAGCGTTCTCGAAGTCAGGATATTTTTTTAAATGCTTCACACTTTACAGTTAATATCCTTTCTGTGGACCAAATTCACGTCTCCAACAACTTTGCTCGCCCTGTGGAGGATAAGTTCGCTGGAATGAACTATACCGATGGTGCTGGAGGCTCATCAATTTTAAAAGATTGCGCGGCACATTTTGAATGTGAACTTTATCAATCCATAGATGCTGGTGACCATATTATTTTAATTGGTAAAGTCGTCAGCTTTAGCGATAATGGAAAAGCGCCATTACTCTATCATCAAGGTGCGTATTCAGCCGTTCTTCCCCACCCAAGCCTTAAAGTTTCTGATAATGTAGCAGAATACCGTGCATCACAATCAGAAACAGGTCTTTATGACAATATGCATTACCTACTAACACAAGCTGTTAGAGCTTATCAAAATGAATATTATCCTAAACAACTTGCTGTAGGATTAAGTGTCAGCGAAGCTCGCTTAGTAATGGTTCTCTATGGTGAACATGGCTCTACAAAAGAAGAGATGCTAAAAGAAGTGGGAATGCCAATGCGCGAGATTAATGTTGCCGTTGATGCACTCAAAAATAAAGAATTGATCGAATGTCACGAACAACGTCTTAGCCTAACACAAAAAGGAGAGGAGATTGCGGTAGGGCTTTGCGATATTGCGGTCTCTCATCAAAAGGCTGTTTTCGATCATTACTCCAAAGATGAAATTACAATATTCAAAAAAATCTTAAGAGAGCTCATTGATAGAGGTCCTAAATAACAAATATTAGCTCTATTTTATACTTGAGGAAGGAATCCCATGAGCATAAATAGTCATTCAAATCGTCAACTACTTATCATTATTCTAGCGGGCCTTGTAGCATTTGGCCCGCTATCCATCGATATGTATTTACCTAGCCTCACGGCGATTACTGAAGATCTAGGCGCCTCTGTTAGCGAAGTAAAGCAGACCATTACTTTTTTCCTATTAGGTTTTAGTATCGGAATGTTCTTCTATGGTCCCCTTTCAGATCATTATGGAAGAAAAAATCTCTTAATCTTTGGGATTACAATCTATTTAATCGCAACTATCGGCATTATTTTTAGTAAGACTGGACAATCCCTCTTTATCTGGCGTTTATTACAAGCATTAGGGGGCGCTAGTGCATCAGTCATTGCCCGAGCAATCGTTCGAGATCTTTTTGCTGTCAATGATTCAGCAAAAATATTATCAATCATGCATATGATCACCATGATCGCAACGCTGATTTCTCCTATTATTGGAAGTTACCTCACCGTCTATTTCGGTTGGAAATCAATCTTTATCTTCCTATTTTTCTTTGGATTATTAGCATTATTAGCCTGTCTCTTTTCGCTCAAAGAATCTCTGCCTAAAAATGAGCGTAGCCAATCCATTGGCAATGCTCTAAAAGCGTATTTTGATATTATTAAGAATCGACAAGCGATAGGATATATCGGCAGCATGAGTATGACTTTTGCCGGCATGTTTGTATACATTACGGCATCGCCCTTTGTTTATATGGAACACTTTGGTGTCACACCTCAAAATTATGCTTATCTATTTGGGCTCAATATCTTTGCCATTATGCTAGCAGTGATTTTTAATGCCAAATTCGTCAAAATCATTGGTCCTAACAAGATGATTCGTATAGGAACAACCTTAGCTCTATTATCTGCTCTGATAATGTTTTTGCTAAATAGCTCTACGGGAGGAATCAGTTTTATCGCAGTGATTGTTGGGCTATTTATTTTTGTAGGGATGACAGGACAATTAAGCGCAAACTGTATTGCAATGACAATGTCGCTGTTTCCTAGAGAAAAAGCAGGAGCTGCTGCGGGATTAGCTGTCTCCTTACAATTTGGACTCGGCGGAATTCTTAGTCTTTTAGTCAGCAAAAGTATCAGTACTTCCCCAGATACAATGCTCTTTTATCTCCTTATCGCAGGAGTATTAGCTTTCTTTAGCATGCTATTAACCCTAAAAGGAAAATCCTCCCCTCATTAGACAATCACATTGTTTTTATAAAATAGACTCCTTTATTGTAGAAGCCTTATAACTTTATAAGCTTCTATTTTTTTACCCCAATTAATATCTCCTACTCAGATAATCATAAACTCTCAAATAAACCTTCGATCAAAAATAAGTATTCTTGAAATCATTAAGCTGAAGTTCCTGAAAATCACTGATACCACTTAAATCATACTCTCTCTATTACATTCCCAGCGATTAATCTCTGTAGATAGATGTCTACTATTACGATAAGAGAATCCTTTAATAGCAATAAACTTAATGAGCACTACTCGATTACCCTCTTAGCTTTTTTTATAGTCCTATCCCTTAAATCTCCTTTAATAACCCAAGCAATGAATAATCTTATATAACTCAGTCTCTATGACTAATAAATTATAGTATAGATAGCAAAAAGCCTATATCCCCAAAGATACAGGCTTTAATATCGATGTTTATAAAGCATTACATACTTAATATTTACTTAGAATTTGCAACTGTCGCTGATTCATAGCTCGATACTGTTTCCACATATTTACTTTTGATACCGTAAATAGGAGAGATATTTTGCTCTGCTTCATGATCAGGACCTAAAGGAATACCTGTACGATCACGTAATAGCAGGGTTGCGATCAATCCTAAACTGGTCATTAGCGCCAAGTAAATCGCAACAGATTCTGTTGATCCTGTTGCCGCAATAAGCCAGGCTGCAATCATTGGTGCAAATGCACCTCCAATAATCGCACCAATTGCGTAAGAGATAGAAACACCAGAGAATCTTACAGATGCCGGGAATAATTCTGCATAAAATGCAGATTGAGCGCCGTAAGTTAAACCAATACCAACAGATAAAATCATCAAGGCAGACAATACACTAGGAAACGTCCCCATATTCACTAATGGGAAAAGTGCAAAGACACCAATAAATTGAACTGCCCATCCAATTAGGTAGATATTTTTTCGACCAATCTTATCTGAAATATATCCCGCAAACCAGGTGAAAATCATCCACGTAAATGCTGAAATCGTTACCGCAATCAAAATCGGAGTTCGCTCCATTTTCAACAATCCATTTGGGTCCGTTGTATAATTTTGAATAAATCCACCGGTTGTCATATAACCAAGAGCGCTATTTCCTGCAAAAACAATCGCAGCTAATAACACTAATAAAGTATGATTTTTAAATAACTGAACAACAGGAGCTTTCGTTCCCAGCTTTCTCTCTTTAATCTCTTCAAAGATAGGGCTCTCATCTACCGATTTACGTATCCAATGACCTAAAAAAAGTAAAGCGATACTTAATAAGAAAGGTACTCGCCATCCCCACTCAATAAATGCTTCTCCTGGAGAGATAACGCCACTCATGAGTGCAAATACAGCTGATGCTAATAATAACCCTAAAGGAACTCCAATTTGAGGGAAAGATCCAAATAATCCTCGTTTCTCTGTAGGCGCATGTTCAACAGCCATTAATACAGCTCCACCCCACTCTCCTCCGGCAGAAATTCCTTGAATAATACGTAACAATATTAATAAAAGAGGGGCTAAAATACCGATAGAATCATATGTCGGTAATAGACCGATCAAGGCTGTTGCCAAGCCCATAGCAACTAGTGTGACAACTAACATTGCTCTTCGCCCAATTCTATCGCCGAAATGCCCCGCCAAAAAAGCACCTAACGGTCTAAACAAAAAGCTAATTCCAACAGATGCGAAGGCAAGTATTGTTGCAAAAGTCGGCCCTGCCGGTGCAAAGAACAGCTTGTTGAAAATTAATCCTGCGGCACTGGCATAAATAAAGAAGTCATACCACTCAATCGTGGTTCCTATAATCGTTGCATAAGCAACGCGTCTTGTTCGACGCTTTTCAATCTGATGAGCAGATAGAATACGAGATAGCCCCATTTTATCCTCCTGAATAAAATTAATTCTATTTTTTTATTGTTATCCTCTGGTGCCTTATCTAGCCGATAAGTTGCTATCACTATTATTTTTTACTGTTTTTATAACTAATATATTAGTGATTATTTAATCTTAGACCACTTTTTACTCATTTGTCTAATATATTTTCAAAAAAATATTAACTGATTGATAAAATTAAATTTAATCTATAAAAAATCTGACCGAGTATTATTTTTTACTCCTATTCAACTATTCAAATTTTCTTACTAACAATAAAAAAAGCTCTTCAAGATAAAAATTGAAGAGCTTACAAATAGCATCATTGACCTTTTAAAGATTTTCTCAATTAGTATTCACATAAAACAAAATACTAAAGTATTGGCAAACGCTTCCACCAATCACAAAGAGATGCCAAATACCGTGGGCATGTTTGACCTTTTCATCGAGTAAAAAGAAAATCACGCCCAATGTATAAACTACGCCGCCCAT
>DXHP01000120.1 GCA_019113305.1 Candidatus Ignatzschineria merdigallinarum
ATTGTCACGATGCGCCATTTTATACGCTTGGTCCATTAACAACCGATATCGCGCCGGGATATGATCATATTACTTCTGCCATTGGTGCGGCTCAAATTGCTTGGTACGGCACGGCAATGCTCTGCTATGTGACACCAAAAGAGCATTTAGGTTTGCCAAATCGTGACGATGTTCGTGCCGGCGTGATTACCTATAAGCTCGCCGCACATGCTGCCGATATCGCGAAAGGTCATCCAAAAGCACAAGAGCGTGATGATGCATTATCTAAAGCACGTTTTGAGTTCCGTTGGGAAGATCAATTCAATCTTGGTTTAGATCCAGAACTCGCGCGTGAATATCATGATGAAACGCTTCCACAAGAAGCCGCAAAAGTCGCCCACTTCTGTTCAATGTGCGGACCAAAATTCTGCTCAATGCGCATCTCCCAAGATATCCGCCGAGAAGCACAAGCCCAAAACCTCGCCGATGCGCCGGCAGAAGTTCGTGTCGCGCTTGAAGGTATGCAGAAGAAGTCAGCAGAATTTAAAGAGCAAGGACAGCAGATTTATAGTTAGTTTTTACTAAATTTTATTTTATAAAAGAAAGATAAAGCCCGTAATTGTCTCCATGATTACGGGCTTTATTATTGAAACATCAGAGATGGGATCAAGTTTGTAATTTTACATCGCCGGCATTTTCGAGCTCTTTTGTCTCAAACTCAATCCCCAACCAATCACTAATCCTACAATTGCTGGTACGATCCAACCCATGTTGACGTTTGAGAGCGGTAAGATGCTATCGAAAAATGAGGTGATTTGATAGACGATCGGGTTTTCACTCACTACTTTCGAGCTTGATCTTAGACCTTCTATGATTGCCACAATCAGCGTAAAACCAGTGGTGAATTGGTAGACGATCTTTTGATGATGAAAGAGCGGTGATAAGAACGCTAAGATCACGAGCGTGATGGCTAATGGATAGAGGAACATCAATACCGGCACGGAGATCCGGATAATAGACGTTAATCCCACATTGGCGATTAGCATGCTAATCAAGCTAAAGATATGCACGAATGTACGGTACGATATTTTCGGGAATAATTCGTTAAACATCTCAGCACAAGCGCAGATTAAGCCGATGGCTGTTTTTAAACAAGCCAGTGTGACGATAATCGCGAGTAACAGAGAACCTAAAGCGCCGAAATAGTAAGTGGAGATTTGCGCGAGCGCAATGCCGCCATTTTCGGAAAGTGGGAATGCATTTAAGCTCGTTGCACCGAGGTACGCTAAGCTGCCGTAGATAATACTCATGAGAACTAAGCTGATGAAACCCGCTTTGAAGGTATCTTTGGCGATTTCTGTGGTATTTGTCACGCCCAAGTTTTTAATCGTATTCACAACGATTATGCCAAAAGCGAGTGATGCGAGGACATCCATTGTGTTGTAACCTTCGGTGAAACCTTTGAAAATCGGGCTTGCTTGATAATCTTCATGTACCGGAAGCTGTGCGATATCACCCATTGGTTTAATGAAAGCGCTTATGATTAAAAATGCTAAGAAAATCAAAAAGAGTGGATTGAGAACTTTGCCAATCCAGACCATGATTTTGGAAGGGTTGAGCGATAAAACCCATGCTAAAAAGAAGAACGCTAAGGTAAAAATTAGCAGGCTGATCGTCATCATTTCAGAGCTAACAAAGGGTGTTAATCCAATTTCAAAGGAAACCGTTGCGGTTCTTGGCAGCGCAAAAAATGGACCAATGGTTAAGTAGAGTGCCATTGTGAAAAAGAGCCCATATTTTGGGGATATTCGGCTGGCTAAATCATATAAACCATTACTTTTTGAGAAGCCAATCGCGACAATACCGAGAAATGGTAAACCCACGCCGGTAATGATGAAGCCTAAGGTTGCAAGAGAAATACTGCTGCCAGCTTCTTGTCCCATATGGACGGGGAAAATAAGGTTGCCAGCACCAAAAAATAAGCCAAATAACATCGAGCCGATCGTGATGTAGGCGGATAAAGATAATTTGTTGTTCATGATATCTCGTAAAGTCTAATAGTCCCTTTTGAGGACAAAATTAACCGGTAGGTTTTTTTTGAAGCGTTCCTGACTTTACTAGAAATTAACCGCTTGTGCTGAACTTTTTGTAAAACAATGAGTAATGAATTCTCGTGAGAGGATAATTGATGCCCCCTGATTTGAGGATAAGATCCTTTAGGGAGGGAAAATATGGCATGATTAACAGATTGCCGGCAATAGGAAGATTCGTTATGACAAGTTACCGTTTTGAAAATAAGAAGTTTATCGCAACTGATAATGATGCAGGATCGCTTTACTGTTTATCATTTTCTGAAGTACGAGCGTATCAAAAGCAACAAAGTCGCGTTCAAATGGATGGTGATATCGCAATTAATGCCGGCGATGATTTATTGCAATATTTTAAAGAAACGATCCATTTTACGCAGTTAGCAGAGAAGTTATTGACCGCAAAGAACGATACTTACATTGGGCATTATCCAGATTACACGCTGCTAAGTTTAACGCTTAAAGATCATGAAGATGCAGAGAAAAATGAAGCGATCGTGATGGTGCTTTATGAGGATTACTCATTGCTGTTTTATGACGATCTGTTGTCGACAGCAGATCAGCATATTCATCATATTAATCGCGTATTTAGCCAGTTGTCCGAAATTTCTGTACCGAATTTATTAATTCCTTACGCTTTGATTCGGCATGATCTCCTCACTGATCGTGCTTTTTTACGGGATATTGAAAGCACAATTTTAGAGTTAGAAATCGCTTTGACAACCCAACTGAAAAATCCCCAAAATACGATTTTAAATCTTCGTAAAACGCTGTCGAATTATAAACACTACTATCTGTCACTGATCGATCTTTTTGAAGATATGACGGAAGATTATGAAGAGTTATTGCCGCAAGATGCAGATCTGAACTATCAGCGATTAAGTAATAAACTTGATCGGCTCTATAAATATAGTGTGATGCTCAGTGAATACGTGTCGCAGGTGAATGACCGTTATCGAGCGCAGATTGATCTTAATCTCAATAAAACGATGAAGACTTTTACGATTTTATCGGCGATTTTTTTACCGCTCACATTAATTGTGGGTTGGTACGGCATGAACTTTGAAGGGATGCCGGAATTGGGATCGAAATATGGCTATCTCTATGTTATTGGGTTGTCGGTGACAATTTTAACTGGGTCGTTGTTATATATTAAAAAGCGAGGATTTTGGGATTAGAAAAGATTAATGATCTCGATGGATTATTTAAGGGCATGATCATTTAGGAGTTTTGAGTGATGATGCAGTACTTTAGCGCTTTTATGTGAATTTATTAAAAAAATGATATTAATATTTTCTGATGATCTATATAATCAAAAAAACAGTTCGATAATATAATAATTAGGATAATTTTATGGCGATATTGGATCGATTTAGAAAGAAGTTGACGGTAACGGTGACGTTTGTCAATCAGTTGGATCAATCCATTATTGGGCGTTCCGAGCTGGCAGTGGAACAGTTGCCGGAGACATTCGCCATCAATACAGTGATGCATTTGGGCGATGAGGATTGGCAAATTTTGAAAGCTGAGCCATGCGATAAGAGTGCATTTGTGAAAACGCGTGAGCTGACATTAACGATGCAACGAATCGAATCCATTAATCCTGCGGATATTTTATTTTCCTTACCGACCATTGCTGGTGAATTACCGGGATTATCTCCAACCACCTTTAGTACTAGTTTCACGCATCAGATGCGGGAAGATGATTGGCGCCAATGTGAGTTTTTTGAAGTCCATAAAAAGGCGCGTATTCTTGAGGAAATAACCAAAGTAGAAGCTTTGAAAGGAGCGAATCAAAGTGAGGATGATGACACATTAACGGGATTTGAGCATATTCATATCCGTGATTTAACAGATGTCGCAACATTATCAATCAGTCTGTTAGCACTATTGCATCAATTGCAAATCAGTGATGTCGGTGCGATTCAGTTTGAAAATAATGCGGGATATATCGCACAAGGTTTCGCGGTAGAAACTGCAGAGAATATCTTTTACGGCATTTTAGATGTGCGTGAGAAGGGAAGCTTGGAGCTTGAGAATTTAGTTGTGAGTATTTTAGCCGTTCAGCCTAAATCTGAAGATTCCCAAGAGCTCGTACAATTATTACAGGTCTTTAATTTGCTCTATGTTGATTGGTGCCATGGTTCGGTAATTGATCGTTTAAATTAAGATATTTGGACATGATTTCACCTATTTTGCCTCGGCGTGAGGTTTTTAAGTTGCAAACTCTCAACGGTAATCATTATTGTGATTATTCATGGCTCGAACCGTTAGATGGTATTTTTTTGGGAAGTTTCATGGTCAAAATGGGATAGGGTTTTCCGGCACTATCAACGTCGCTTCGGTGCGTTTGTTGGCAAGCATAATGTTGATAAAAACCGACAGCTTGAGAATTTTGTTCATTGACATCAAGATGCGTTGCGGCAAGGTGATGAATGGCAAAGTCGAGAAGTCTTCTGCCAACACCTTTTCCTCGAGCATTTGCATCAATGAAAAGCATTTCAACACCACCATTCAGCACGCCGATAAATCCGAGTATCTCCCTAGTATTCCTATCTATCGCCTTATAGAGTGATACCGCAGGAAAGTAGTGTGGAATGAGCGCTCCTTTAATTTCAGCATAATCTTCGGGCTTTAAGAAATCATGTGTTGCTAAAACAGAGCGAGACCAAATGGCTTGTAATAATGGATAATCTTGCGCGCTAGCAGCTTTAATATCAATGATCATGAGGAATTCCCTTTAATAATGGTGTATTCGTATTTTAATAGATCAGTCTTAATTTGATGAATGATTTTTTGAAGCGTGATGCATAATGCTGATGAGAAATATTGAAGGGGTTATTAAGAATCTCATCTTTATTGAGTATACGGGAAAAATGCTTGTAGAATAAGCCGATAGATTACCGATAATTTGTGATGAATTACTGTATAGTACTTTTTTCTTTTTAATAGGTGCGATTGCTCTATGTCTTTTAATACTCTTGGTTTACGTGATGAAATCTTAACAGCGATTAGTGAAGCTGGATATACGGAGCCAACACCGATTCAACAACAAGCGATTCCTGTAGTATTACAAGGTCGTGATTTGATGGCTTGTGCACAAACGGGAACCGGGAAAACAGCTGGGTTTACTTTGCCGATATTACAATTGTTGAGTCAGAAAAATAGTTCAAAAAGTCAGGTAAAGCATCAAGATAAACGTTCAAATCGCCGTCCTGTTCGGGCATTGATTCTCTCGCCAACGCGAGAACTTGCGGCTCAAATTCATGAAAATCTTTTCACTTATAGCCAATATCTTAAGCTTCGTTCTTTAGTCGTATTTGGCGGCGTGAGTATCAATCCGCAAATGATGAAGCTTCGTGGTGGCGTGGATATTTTAGTCGCAACGCCGGGACGATTACTCGATTTAGAAAAACAAAATGCCGTTGATCTTTCTCATGTGGAATATCTTGTTTTAGATGAAGCGGATCGCATGTTAGATATGGGCTTTATTCATGATATTCGAAAAGTCCTCGCAAAAGTCCCGCCGAAGCGTCAAAACTTACTCTTTTCGGCAACGTTTTCTAAAGAAATTACGGCATTAGCGACAACATTGTTAGATAATCCTGCAAGCGTTGAAATTGAACGTCATAAGCCCGCTTCTGAGCAGGTGACGCAAGAATTATACTTTGTCGATAAAGCGCGCAAGCGCGAATTGCTTTCTCATTTAATGGAGCTCGAAGATTGGCAGCAAGTGTTAGTATTTTGCCGAACCAAACATGGTGCGAATCGTTTGACGGAATATTTAAATGAGAAAGGCATTTTGGCTTCTGCGATTCACGGCAATAAAAGCCAAGGAGCGAGAACGCGGGCATTAGCAGAATTTAAATCAGGAAATCTTCGCGTATTGGTGGCAACTGATATTGCGGCGCGCGGGATTGATATTGAAGAGTTGCCATTTGTGGTGAACTTTGATCTGCCAAGTGTTCCGGCAGATTATGTGCATCGAATTGGACGAACAGGCCGTGCTGCAGCGACAGGGAAAGCGGTCTCTTTGGTCTGTATTGATGAGCATAAGTTATTAAAAGATATTGAGAAATTACTGAAAGCAGAAATTCCAAGAATGGTGATTGACGGTTTTGAACCTGATCCATCGATTAAAGCGGAGCCGATTGAAAATGGTCGTAATAATCGAGGTGGACGTCGACCATCCTCTCGGAGAAATAGTGCAAAAGCCGGCGATACGAAACCAAAAGGTGATGCGCCTCAAAAACGTCAATCTAAAAATAATAAGCCTCAGAATGCCGGAGGATCGGCTAATCAAGGGCAATCAAATGGATCTAAAAACAAACCAGCAGCCACAAATGTGAAACGCCGAGAAGCTGTGAAGCATCGAGAAAATAGTCATAATGATCAACCTAAACGTCGTCAACGTCGATCGAAAAATCGTGCGAATGATTGATGGCTTGAGAGATTGAGCGAAAACATTAAAAAGCGTATTTCTAGAGAATACGCTTTTTTTATGGGTTGATATAAATATTGAGTATTCATGAAACATGTAGGTGTTCAAATGTTTATGCAATCGGTTACCTTAAGCCGAAATGATCATAATGACTTTTTGGGGAGATTGGAAAGGGATTATATTAAAGGCAGATCTGCTCTAGATATTCTGTGGTATTTGGCCCACGATAGCATTTGATCAGCATCTCTTTATGATCAATAATCCAGCCTTTTTCGGTGAGTTTGAGTGTATAAATCTCTTGAGTGCCTTGAATAGAATCATCCAGAAATCCAGACTGTGTCAGTGTGATGGTAACTTGGCTTGGGTTTTCAGTACGATCTAGCACTTGTGTCAGATTGATCGTTGCGAGCTCTTGATGTTCGGCAAAAGCATTCTCTGTAAAAACGGCTTGCAATGGTGTTTCATAGTAGTTGATGAGCGAATTATCCGTTTCGGCAATCGCTAAGGATAATAAGAGTGAGAGTAACAGCACCGATCGCACTGAGCATTTGAGTAAGTGGAGTGCTGAACATTGAGTGATAAGATTCATTGTTAAAATTCCTTGTTTAATGGCTATTTGCTACTTTTTAAAAACTAAGAATAGTCCACCGCTAATGACTAATACGGCACCAAACCATCCCCAAATTCCTAAGGTTTCATTCCAGAAGAAGTGGGAGAGAATTGCTCCAAATACGGCATTGAGATAGTAAAATGGCGCTAGCACAGAAGCATCAGTGAGTTGATTGGCTTTGGTAATCCAAACTTGGCCGATGGAGCCAAATAATCCCATTAATAACACAATGCCCCAAATCGCGGGATTGCTAGGTAATGAGAATCCGGTAAAAGGTGACATGCCGAAAGAGAAGAATAAACCGGTGAGTGAAAAGTAGAAGACAATTTCAGCGCCGCCGGCAACACGACTGACACGTTTAATCGCGACCATTGCCATCGCGACAAAAATGCCGGCGATGATAGGCAGAAAGGAGAGCGATGAGAAATGGGGTTTATCCATGCCAGAAAGCATCCAAACACCGATAAACGCTAATATAAAACTTGGTAGAAGTGCCCAAGATAGACGTTCTTTTAGCCAAATTGCTGCCAGTATAGGTACAAAAAGAGGGGTTAAGGAGCGTAAAATTGTGGCATCTGATAGTGGTAGAACTTTGAGGGATGTGAAGATCAAAACCATGCCAATTTGTCCTGATAAGGATCGGATCGCGTGGAGTGGTAATCGCTGTACGGAGTTTCTAATCTGACCAGAGAGATAAAATGCCGGGAATACCCAGATCATCATAATGAGATTGCGAAAGAAGACGATGGTTGCCATCGGTAGATCTTCACTAAGCCATTTAATGGAACTATCCATTAGTGCAAAAGCGACTTGAGAGAGGACGACGAATAGGATGCCAAGTAGCATATTTTGGCGCATGAGAACCTCAAAAAAGAGAGAAATGAGAATTAATAATGATACTAAGGTGCAATTTTGTCTAAAAATAGGCAACTTTTATTCAACTATTGTGGCAAAAAATGCTGGAAATAGTCTCATGAAAAAAAGGAATGAACCCCTGTAAATATCAATTGCTTGAAGTGGTTTTTTATCCTTTTTAGGAAAAAAATTACTGCCTGAAAAATGATAATAATTGAAGAAGCTAGGTTAAATCGAGCTAGACATTCTTTTAAGGGAGTGCTTATATATCCGAATCATTAAAATTTATGAATAAGTGTGAACCTTAGGTAGAGGCTTCTATTTAAAGGTGATTTTTTAAATAATTAGCATTACATGTAACATTCTATAACCATGTGAAGTGTTCTTTAGGGAAATAGTCACGGTTACTCACAAGTAATGGCTTTGGAGGATTAGGAAAAATGTCGACTGTGAACACAGCTGAAAATATTGAAGTAGATGAACGGGCCGCAGAAGGCGGGCTTGTTACGAAAAACCTTACCCTTTGGGAAGGCGTGGCGATGATCGTGGGAACCAATATTGGTGCCGGCGTATTAGCAATTCCCTATGCTTCTCGAAATGCTGGTTTTTTCCCTCTTCTGCTCTGGTTGATTGTGATTGGTATTTTAACAACGATTACGATGCTTTATGTGGCTGAAACCACATTGAGAACCCGTCGTCATCATCAGTTAAGCGGTTTAGCGGCGCGTTATGTCGGTAAAATTGGGGCTTGGCTAATCTTTATTTCAGTATGTGCCAATAGTACCGGTGCGCTGATTGCTTATATGGCAGGTAGTGGTCGTTTGATCAATGAACTGTTTGGTATTCCCAATCAAATCGGGAGTATCTTATTTGCGATTCCGGCGGTGGGTATTCTCTATATTGGTTTGAAAGCGATCGGAAAGGGTGAGAAATTCATCAGTATGGCGATGGTTGCCCTGATCGTTATTCTCTCAGTATCGACATTCTTTAATGACAATACAGACTTGATGTTCTTAACTGAAGCACATTGGTCTTACATGATTCCCATTATTTATCTCGTTGTATTTAGTTATTCTGCGCAATATATTGTGCCGGAGATTGCTCGTGGTTTAGCGCATACGCCAAAACTATTACCTAAAGCGATTATCATCGGGATGATCTGTACATTTATTCTGTTATCAACAGTTGCTTTTTCCGTCATTTCGCTTGCGGGAATTGAAAATGTGGATGAAATTGCGACGATTACTTGGGGCAGATTCTTAGGACATTGGGCAGCAATTGTGGCAAATCTATTTGCACTTTGCGCAATGATGACCTCTTATTGGGGATTGGGCGGGAGTTATTTCACGAATATCTTTGATAAGTTTAATTTAGGTTCTGAAACCAATGTGACGAAAAGAACGATCGTTCTTGCGATTGTTGCTATCCCACCGTTTATCTTAGCTTATCGTGAGTTAGTTTCATTTGGACGCGCACTTGAATTTGCCGGTGCTGTCGGCGGTGTGATTTTAGCAATTGTCCCATTACTGATGCTTCGTGCCGCACGTAAAACAGGAGATATCGTCCCTGAATGGCAATGTAATAAACTGATTACATCATTGCCAGTGAAAACGATTATTGTCCTTCTTTATACATTCACAGCGTTCTACGCAATTACAGAATTGCTCTATAATACGAACATGTTGACGGAAGGCATGGATAATCTGTTAATTCAGATGAATGTCTTTGTTCCCAAAGTAGATGGTTAGGTTAAATCAGAGATAGATTTATATCAAAATCTGTTACAAACTTTAATTGAAAAGCCTGTTAATGCAGGCTTTTTTTATGCAATAAGACGGAGTTAATTGCACAAAATCCTGCAATTGATTACCATGAGAAGTTATGAATATTATTGAAATCTTTAAAGCGTTATCGAATGATAAGCGCGTTGAAATCCTACAATGGCTCAAAGAGCCAGAGAAGCATTTTGATACGACAAATGAAAATGTCGCGATCAAGGGGGGCGTTTGTGTGGGAGATATTCAAGAAAAATCAGGTTTGTCTCAATCAACGATTTCTCAGTATTTAGCAATGATGCAAAAAGCAGAGTTATTAGAATCCGTTCGTCATGGCAAATGGACTTATTATCGCCGAAATGAAGCAACCTTAGAGCAACTTGCTGGATTTATTAATCAAAAGCTGTAAAGGCTTTTTTATTTTTTCTATACATCTACTATTTGCGATATATCAATTTGATGTTATATTCATATCGGAATTTATCGATATGATCGTATTTAAGGATTGAGAAAGATGAAGATTGTAATGTATCTCTTGGCTTTAATTGCTGGCAGTGCCTTGAGCCTGGAAGGAGCAATATATGCTGAGTTAGGGAAAAATATTGGGCAGTTAGAGAGTAGCCTCTATAATTTTGTAGTGGGTTCGGTGATTTTAGGCTTATTGGTTCTGTTTGCAGGGCGGGGAGATTTAACAAAAATCTCTAAACTCCCAAAATGGATCTTAATGGGTGGATTATTGGGTACGATCTATTTAACGATTATTATTATGCTTGCCCCACAATTAGGTTTAGCAATTACGATGATTTTAGTCGTGGCTGGACAGTTATTAGCGAGTATGTTGATTGAGCATCGAGGTTGGTTTGGTAGTACGATTGTGCGGGTAAATCGTTATCATATGATCGCTCTCTCAGCCTTATCTGCTGCATTATTGCTATTAATATAGGAGCTGAAATGGTCATAATTTTATTAGGAATGATGATTTTTGCGGGCGCTTCTTTAGGAACACAATCGGCAACAAATGGTCGATTAGCAAAAGAGATTGGTATTTTAGAAACTGCATTGTTAACTTTTTTATCAGGTAGTGCGATTCTCTTTTTGTTGGTGCTATTTTTTGGATCTGGATCATTTAGCGCCATATTCACCGCTCCAAAGTGGCAATTAAGTGCCGTATTTCTCGGCGTACTATTTTTATCTCTTTTAGTATTAACTGTTCCAAAAATTGGGGTTGTCGGTGCGGGAGTTGCCACTATTACAGGGCAGTTATTAAGTGGTATTTTAATCGATCATTTTGGCGTAATTGGAAAGCATATACCCCTTACTAGCTCGCGTTATGCCGCTATTCTCTTATTAATTGTAGCGATGATCGCTATCATGAAGAGTTATCGTAAGTGTGAAATATTCGTAGAGGATAATCATCAATTAGAAGATTGGAGTGGCTTATCTAAGTAGTTCATGATGTGTAGAAAATAAGTGTTTTTGAGGGGCTTTAGGGGATTGTTATTAGAATCAAATATTGATGCTTCTCAAAATTTAAGAGGAAGAATATGATCTAATCATCGAATCTGATATTCTATGGTCTATCATTGTAGTTATTAAGGATTCATTAAAAGTTCATGCGTTATTTTCGAAGATCTCTCACAATCATCTTGATGCTCTTAACGAGCTGGATGTTTATTGTGTCCCATGCAGCAGTCGCTGATATGGGAGATTCTTCGATATCTCAATCAATGCAGCATGAATTTTCTTTTTGTGATGATGGCGCTTGTTCAATGAGTTCTGGAATGAGCTGTTTTCAACATTGTGATCATCAAAGCGTTATTCCTATTGCGATTCCTGTTATGCCGGAAGTTTCTCGAAGTAGGGAGATTGTACAGCGCAATGCTCCATTTTTCTTAAATCAGATATTGCGGGTTGAGTTAAAACCTCCTCAGCACCTAATTCTAGAGATTGTTTAAATACCCTTAAAAGAGTCAAGATTTTCCTTGCTGAAGGGCGGACTCTTTTAATGATTTATTAGCAGATTAAATGCAATAAAAAGTCATTTAATCACTTCAATAGAATTGTAGTTTGACCTTTTGCTTGTAGCGAAAGGTAGCTAAATATTAAGAAAATGAGGTTTATGATGAAAAAACAAACATTATTATTAGTGGCAACAGGATTATTAGCTCTTTCAATGAATAGTGCATTTGCAGAAAATAGCGATCTGCCGGAAATGACACTTTATAAAGATCCTTATTGTGGCTGCTGTACCGGACATGCTGAATATCTGAAAGAACAGGGGGTTAATGTGAAGATGATTGATCACCCTAATATTTCACAAGTAAAAATGGATTTAGGTTCTTATAAAGGTGCGAGTTGCCATACGATTGTGATGGGCGATTATGTGATTGAAGGGCATGTGCCTATTGCATCGATTCGTAAATTATGGAATGAGCAACCTGATATTAAGGGAATTGCATTGCCGGGAATGCCGCTGAATTCTCCAGGAATGGGACCTGAGAAGAAAGGTTCATTGCGTATTATGCAGATTGAAAATAATGCAGATGTGACAACTGTTTTTAATATTGAGTAGTCGATGATCTCAGTGATAAAAACGTGATAAACATCAGAAGCTCTCTATGTAATATAGGGAGCTTTTTTGTAGTTATCACCGAAAATTACACATGATATTGATTATAATAAATTGATTTTAATCGCATTATGTTCAATTAGTCATGATCTGTATAGAAAAGGACGGCAGATCTATCAAAAATAGAGGTGCGTTAATGGTCTGATTAACAGGGAACATCACCATCAATGTTTTCTTTTACTAACTGAAATATACAAATAAAAACATATTAACTATTTGATTTTAAAGTTTAAGTGTTCATGTAGGTCCTGTTCTTAGATAAGATTATAGTAATGTAATTTTAGATAATCCATCTTGGGTGCGAGTAAATCATTATGAATAAGACTTATAACGTTGTTTTTAATCAAAGTATTGGCGAGTATCAGGTCACGAGTGAGCTGACAAGTAATCGGAAGAAAACAAAGAGTTCTAAACGAGTAGTGATGATGATCGCAGCATTATTGTTAACTGCCGGAGTTCACATTTCTGAAGCACAGCTTATTGTTGATAGCGGAAGAACGGAGATTCATCAGGCCAGTAATATTGCGGGTGATTTAAGCAATGTTGAATTTCATATAAAAGATAATGATATTCCTAGTTCGGAAGCTTTTAAAGATTCTTTAAAAGCGTATATGGGGAAGAATCAACTGGATGATAAACAAGTCAATGAGGCATTTAATCATTACGTTTCAGAGATTCATGAGTCGATAGAAGAAGGAACTTTAGGGCACTTATATGTTGCCGCGCCGGTTAATCTAACAGTAACGACAACATTAAAATCATCAGTTGACCATAATATTGTGATGAGAGCCGATAGCAATAAAGAGTTGAAACTGGTAGGTGCAACAACCACAATTTTTGATAATAACCATTCTTTGATCATGACTGGAAAAGATTTTTCAGATTATCCTTATCCAAGAGTTTATATCATAGGTAATAAAATAACGGGTGATCTGATTAAAAATACTGGAATGGCTTACTTTTCAGGTATTTCATTCTTTCAAAATAGCGGAACGATTACAAATCTTGGAACCATGATTCTTCAAGATTCTATTTTCAATAAAAATGAAGGGAAGGTTATCCATAATGAAGGAACATTATTTGTAAAAGGTGGAGAATTTAATGATCATAGGGGCGCTTTTTTTACAATAAAGGGAGATACCTTTATTGATAATGTTGAGTTCAAAAATAATAACAATGATGGGGCTTCAATGCCTTCCCAATATATGATTGGTATTGAAGGAGGAACAACAGTTGTCAAAAACTCAACATTTAGAGATAGTAATCAACGGTCGATTTCTGTTAATAATGCGGCAAGATTAATCGTTGAGAATTCTAACTTTGAGAATTTAAGGGTTGATACGAATAATGCCGGAGCTTTGGATGGTTATCAATCAAGTTATTTCCAGGTATCTGATAGTACTTTTAGAAAAAATCACACATCAAATCACGGCGGCGCTATTGCGTTTGTGGGAACTGGTGATCCATTAAATAATCGCCTATTCATTAATAATGACTTCATCAAAAATAGTGCTGCAGGATTAGGTGGTGCGATTTATGGATATAGTGACTTTACGATAGCCGTCGATAAGGATAAGGTTTCAACATTTAGAGGAAACTTACGGAATGATGATGGCAGTGGTGTGGGGTATATCGCTAACTCACTCTCTTCTTCTTATGATAATAATGTAGTTCTGCGCATTGATGGAATACTCGATATGCTTGATCCGATGTATGCCTTGGGTACTGTGACTAAGCACGGTGCAGGAACGTGGAAATTGGGTGGAAGTAATAGCAATATTGATAATATTGAGATTCAAGAGGGAGAGTTATACCTTTACAAAGCGAGTGAAGCATATAATCAGAATAAATATACTGATTCTTATCCCTATAGTTTTGTCGAGGCTGGTAGCTTTCAGTTAGATGGAAACTTTATTTTAGGAGCTGTAGGAAAATACGCTTCTATCAGTGCTTCTGATAATACGATTCAAGCCACGAACATCTATTTAAATAACTCCGGAAAAGATCGGACAACGACACTTGATTTTCGTATTGATGAAGAAACATCATTTGCGGATTACATTTTAACTTTAGAGGGAAATACTCAAGCCTCGAATATCGTCAATATTAATATTGATTCCTATGATCTCCAAGATGCGACTTATAAATTATTAAAAACAACAGGGCAGACAGGTTTTGATCTCAATAAATATCATTTAATGATTAATGGGAATTCCCCCGTTGATGGAAATCGCTTAGAAAATGGTTTTAGCCTTGGCTATGGTAACGATCAAAAAACGATAGAGTTGGCAGCTTCTGAACTTAAGAATGTTGTTAATTTCTGGGGATATAAGGATGGAAATGAATTAGATCTTTGGAATCAACTGCATGATAAAAACTGGAGTCATTCTACAGGGGAATTCTTAAATGGTGATCTTGCTGTTTTTGATGGAAAGAGAGCTGGTACAGTTAGAATTGCCGATGATGTTCATTCTGCTGCGATAATTGTTAATGGCTCTGAAAATTATCGTTTTGAAGGCAGCATCATCGTTGATGGAGATAAAACCACGTTATATAGAGATGATGAGGTTGATGATTATGGTTATGTTTTTGGACAGTTAGTTGTAGGTGCCCATGAAAATAGTATCTTTAATACCTCTTTTACTGGGATATTAGATCTTACAGGAACTAAAGATAACCAATTTAGTTCTGGTATTGAAATAGAAAGTGGAACCATTAAAATTTCCCGTCTAGATCAACTAGGGAAAGATCATCCATATGTCGTTTTTTCTGGAGATAGTAATGGGACATTACTCATTAGTGATAATGCCGATATTACAGTGGGAGGGGGTGCACCGTTTAATTTTTATATAGATTCAGGAAAGTCGGCATATTTTAAAGCAGAGGATCATGCAAAATTATCTTTTTGGAATTATTCTAATCCACTTACTGGTTTATTCTCGGTGCAGGGTAATCCTAACAATCTTGTGAAGTTTAATGACAGTTCTCTTCATATACTATCTGGAGGATTGATTCAGTTTGATCATGTACATTTCTCGGATGGAATGATTCAACTTTATAATGATTATCAAGGGAGCGGGTTATACCGTATTTCAAACTCATTAATTGATAATAGTACGCTGCAATTTGTAGACTCTTCTAGTGGTGATTTGTCAATCAATCTTGAGGATATATTGTTGACTAATGGCAGTTCAATAGATCTTCAATATTTAGGGGATACTATTTTCTCAAGAATTAGTGTGATAGATAATCATTATTCAGAATTTAGTGGGTACACTAGTTCAGCGTTATCGGCATCGGCGAGTTTTACGATGAATCAATCTCACTTTCTAAATAATACAGGGCTAGATGGCAGTAATGGTGCGGCAATTGCTATTAGAGGTCATTATGCTGATAAAACTGTAGCAGTCTCCATTTCAGAATCATTTTTTTCAGATAATGTGGGGAAAGGTCAGAAGGATTATTGGGATGATAAAGGGCGTGGTGGTGCCATTTATGTAGAAGAGGGGGATATTTCTCTTGATATTGAACTCTCTCAATTTTCTGGTAATAGAGCGGAATTAGATAAAGATTCCGAGGTTCCTATTACTGCCGCTAGTGGTGGCGCGATTTTTATCCGAGGTGGAAATAGCTTCCAAGATTACAATACAGGCTTAAAGACTGTTGTAGATGGTATTTTATCTATTGAGAATTCTACTTTTGTGAATAATCACGCAGATAATTTTGGTGGTGCAATTGCGGGGATTCGCTGGAAGGATGATCAAAATGATTCTACGATTGATCCTATCGTCAATATTTTTAATACAGATTTTACCCGAAATAGTGCCCTTAATTCTGGAGGGGGAATTTATGGAATATTTAAAGAACTTAATATTACGTGGGCAAATTTTGAAGATAATATTTCGAGCCATTCAGGCGGTGCGCTCTCTGTAACTGGTGAAAATAATACTATTATTAATAGTAACTTTATTGGGAATAAAGCGAATGATCTTGGTGGCGCAATTGATTTTCAAGGAACTTTGAATTTAGTTGCCGATGGAGGAAATGTCCTTTTTCTTGATAATAGTATTGATGGTGGTGGATACAGAGTCAGTAATGCGATTCATGCTTATGAACATTCTATTTTAAATATCAATGCTAAAGATACTCATAAAGTTGTGATCAGTGATGCATTAACAGGTGCTAATAATATTACTGTTAATAAAGTAGGATCTGGAACGTGGGAGCTAGGTTCTGATGCTTTAGCTGTTAGTTTTCTAAACCATGCCGCAAATTTTGGAGATAATACGCGCTTTTCTATAAAAGAGGGAACTTTTTCGTTATATGAAAATACGGGGCTAGCTTTCGGTAAAGACTCAACCGTTACTTTCGGCAGTGCGGATAAAAGTAGTACAGCGCTGTTTGCCGGGAATAATACTATTGTAGTTAAAGGTGGCAAGATTCTCTTTAACACGGGGGATGGCATCACAAATACCACATTAGGCCTGATCTTAACTGATCAAAATAAAATTATTGATCGTAATGAAGCAACCGCAGAGAATTCTGCTTTAAATCTTGAAGGAATTGTGAAGATCGAAGGACAAAATTCCTTAAATCTCGATATTTCTGGTATCACAAGTGGTAATAATCTTTATGCCTTAATTTACACATCTATCGGTAATCAGTTTGATCTTGATCGTTTCAATTTATTAGAGAATCAAAGTTTAATTTATAATGGTGAATCCATTGATAATATTGAGCGTTTATCAGGTTTGTCGCTTGAATTAAATGATCAGAAAAATGCTCTAATTCTCAATTCTGGTGGTGCAGCTGTTTTAACAACCATTGCTGATTGGAATGGTAGTGGCGATGTATGGATGGCTAACGGTCATTGGAATATCATCGATAGTGCAGGAAAGTCTGTTCAAGACTCTCTCTTTGTTGCCGGCGATTATGCAAATTTAGCATTGATGGGGGGAACGCTACAAACTATCAATATTGATTCTACCTCAGGAAAGATTGATAGCGCTGGCATCTATGTCTCCGGTGATACAGATTATATTTTTGATGGTACAAGTTTAACGGCAGCTAAACATCAAACAACATTTAATCCGAAAGAAAGCTCAGGGAAACTTGTTATCGGACAGGAAGTTATGAGTAATGGTGCGGATTTAAGTTTCAATGATAAAAAATATACTGGAACTGTAGATCTTACTAGTACGTTTAAAAATCATTTCGAAGGTGGTGTTGATATTCATAGTGGAACGCTAAAAATTTCACATCAAGATCAGTTAGGAGTGACATCATTACATGATCTTAAATTATCAGGAAGTAAGGATCATTCAGCAACGCTTCTGGTTGCAGATGGTGGTGATGTGGTGTTTGATAAACAAACATTAACGATTTCACAAGATAAGTTTGCAACGATTCAAAATGAAGGCACAGGAAAATTAATATTTAGAAATCATGTGACTGGTGGAACCTCAATTTATAACTATGGAACCCTTTCAATTGTAGGTGCTAGCACAAATAACCTGATTCACTTTAATGGTACAAACAATAAAGGGAATCAGACGATTATAAACCGTGGGGATCTAGATATTATCAATACTAAATTTACAGGGCATGGGGCGTATTATGCTGGTAATTTAGGGATAGAGCAGCTTTCAGGTAATGTTGGGATTAAAGATTCTATTTTTGAAAATTATTATTATGCTATCGATAGCAATAACCCAAATACTGTTATTACACTCAAAAATGTGGATTTTAAAAATAATAGTCGAAGAGCGATTGATATCACTGCTGGAACGGTCTATATCGAAGATGGTGTATTTGCTGGGAATGGTTCTAGTAATACCAACCATGGAGGTGCAATCTATTCTTATGATCGTGTCAATATCTCGGGGAATGCACTATTCACGAATCATTTTGTGAGTCAAAGTGGTGCTGCGGTAACGAATACTGGTTTAATGATCATAGAGGGTGCGAACTTTGCGTCAAATAGTGCTGGAGAGAGTGGCGGCGCGATTTATAATTACCAGTTAAAATCAAGTGATCTTGCACAGTTGCAGGTTACGGATGTGATATTGACGGACAATAGTGCGAATCAACATGGTGGTGCGATTTATACCGGAAATGGTTCTACAACAACGATTACTAATGCGACATTAACGGATAACAGAGCGAGTCAATATGGTGGCGCGATTTACGTAGCTACAGATTCAGTCACAACTATCACAGATACCAATTTTATTGGAAATAGTGCAGGAGTTGGTGCTGGGGCAATTTATAATGCCGGCGTTTTAAATCTGAATGTGACAGAAGATCACGAGATGCTGTTTAAGGATAATACTGTTCCGAATCAATCAGGAAGTATGGATCAGAGCGATATTTTGATGGCAGAAAATGCAGTATTAAACATTCATACCGAAAAAGGTAGCACTTTAGAGATGAATGGTTCTCTATTGGGAGAAACCGGAAATACAATTATTGCTAAAGATGGTATCGGAGCTTGGGCGTTATTATCCGGTAAGGTTTCTTTCTTCTCAGGGAAAAATAATATTGCGGTTAAGGAAGGGATTTTACACTTAGGCAAAGGCAGTGGATTAGTCTCATCTGATGGCGTATTCTCTATCGGAAGTAGTGGTAAAAATACATCTCTCTCTGTCAGTGGGAAGAACATCCTTGGTAATATTTTTAATGGAGATCCGGATAGTAAGACGATTCTGCATACAGGTGATTCTACCGGTAGTACGACTTTAAATTTCACCGTTGGAGATGAAAATACGATTGCATCTCTTGCAGATGCGGCTGCTGTTAATAGTATTTTAAATGTCTATGGTAATTTAGAAATCCAAGGTGCTGGCCAAGTAGATGTTAATGTCGATTTAACAAAGCTTTCTAATGCAAGCACTGGGGGATTATATTCACTGCTTTATAGTAATAATGGTGGTTTAAACGAAAAGCAGTTTAATCTTAATTCGACTCTGATCATCAACGGTCGTGATACTTCAACTGTTGATCGTTTAAAATCACTTTCCTTGCTCTTTAGTGATCATTCAATGGTGCTCAATAAGGGCGGAATCTATCACGGTGTTGCTTCGTGGAATGGTTTTGTGAATAATGAGTGGAATGCGGTTGATGAGAATTGGAGCACTATCGATAGCCAAGGTCAGTCATGGAAAACCTTCATGAATAATGACTTTGTAAACTTCACACAAAGCGGCAATCATACGATTGTTATTAACGGCAAAATTGTCACATCTGGTGCATTCTTTAGCGGCGATGGAACATACCGTTTTGATGGTCAAGGTTTCTCTAGTACAGATAAGATGACTTCCTTTAATATTGCAAGTGGTAAGCTCATTTTAGGTCAAGTGATGAACCAAAATGTGGTATTAATAGATGCAGACTTTACGGGAATAGTGGATTTAAGTCATACCACTGAAAACAGCTTTACTAAGGGTGTGGATGTTTATGGCGGAACACTTAAAATTGCATCGAGCGATCAATTAGGGACTTCCCTTGATAAACTGAAACTTGCGGGAACAGCGAGCAATGTTGCGACTTTAGTGATTAAAGCAGATAGTGATCTTCATTTTGAAGAGACCTTAACGATTGATAATAGCGATGTTGCAGCGCTTCATCTCGAAGAGAATGCGGGATTAATACTTTCTGATAGCAGCATTAATGGTATCAATATTGCAGGTGGTAGCTTAACACTTAATACAGCGGCAGGTGCAGTTTTAGATATTCAAAATCAGTTAGCAGGTAACAATGCAACGCTCACAAAAGCAGGTGTAGGAACCTTAAAACTTACCGGCAATAATCAATTGACGAATGATTCTAAGGTGAACTTCGCTGAAGGATTGGTAGATCTTGCAGAGAATGCAAGCCTTCAATTAGAAGGAGCGGGCTCAGTACTGACGTTAGGTAATGATGGTAAAGATGTTCTATTTGCAGTAAATGGCGGAAACAAATTATCAGTTGATGGTGATTTAGTCTTTGATGCCGGCGGTGATGTAGGTAGTACAACGCTGAGCTTTAACTTAGATGACGATAATCATGCAGCTACTGAAAGTGATATCAATACGCTTGCAGATTCAGCGTTCAATATTGTGGCAAACAATATGACGTTTACGAATCAAGGGGCAAATAACAGCGGTATCAAGCTTCAAATTAATGATATCGACAGTTTAGATAATGGCTTTTATTCACTGCTTCATAGTCAAAATGGTTTAAATCAGAATCTCTTTGCAAGCTCGATTAAAGCGATGAATGATCAAAATAGTGATCGTTTCAATGCACAGTTCTTAACTCAAAATGCCCAATCACTCATCTTAGAAAAAGGCATGCTCTATCGAGGTATTGCTCGTTGGAATGGGAATCAATCAGTTTGGGCTGATGGCAGCTTTAAAGTCACCGATAGCAAAGGCAGAAATTGGGATCAATTTGCGGATAACGATTATGTGATCTTTGGTTTAATGGATGGCTCAACGCAATCTATCCTTCTAAGTGAAAAAGCAAAAACTGCCGGCATTTATGTGAGCGGTGATAGTAGTTATAACCTCGATGGCGAAGGTTTAGCGACTAACAAGGTAGATATCAGTGATTTCACCGCAAATTCTGAGAGCCAAGGAAAATTAGTTCTCGGGCAAACATTTGATGACCAGTTAACGATCTCTGATGCGGACTTTACTGGCGTTGTAGATCTTACCAATACGGATCTTAATACGTTTGAAGGTGGCGTGGATATCCATAGCGGTACTTTAAAAGTGGGATCGAAAGATCAATTAGGCACCTCGCTTGATAAACTGGCATTAATGGGTAGTTCAGCTGATAAAGCGGCAACACTTGCGATTGCCAAAGATGCGGATATTACATTTGTTGATGAAATCTTAACGGTTAAAAATGGTGATTTTGCGGTATTAAGCCTAGATGAAAAAGCAAAAGTGACTTTTAGTGGTGCCGATAAAGCAATCAATCTTGATGGTGGAACGTTAGCACTTAACACAGCCGCAGGATCGATTTTAGATCTTCAAAGTCAGTTAACAGGCCAGAATGCAACGCTTAGCAAAGATGGTGCGGGAACCTTAAAACTTGCCGGTAATAATACACTTTTAGGTGATTCAATGGTGAGCATTAATGCCGGAACATTGCATCTTGCGAAAGCGGCAACGCTTGAGTTAGCAGGTACAGGTTCAAGCTTTACATTCGGAAAAGAGGGCGGACATTCTACTTTAGTGGCAAATGGTCAAAACACGATTGCCTCTGGTAATCATAATGGCAATATTATCTTCAATACTGGCAACGATGCGAGAACAAGTACGACGCTGAAGCTTAAAGTGACAGAAGATAATAAGATTGCGAATGTGGGATTAGCGGGTAGTGGTAATGCGGTTCTAACCTTTGCCGGTAATGTTCAAATTACGGGTCAAAATGGCGTGAATATTGATCTCTTTGGGCTCTCAAGTGGCGCTGAAGGGCTCTATACATTGCTCTATACCACAGGTGCTACGAAGTTTGATAAAGCGAACTTTAATTTAGATCAAAACATCACCTTCCAAGGTCGTGCGCTAAAAGATGTGACACGCTTGAGCGGTATGGGCTTGATCGTTGAAGATAGCGCTGTCATCTTGAATAAAGATTCTGTCTTTAGTGCAGTCGCTACCTGGACGGGTGGTAAAGATCTTATCTGGAACGGCACATCTAGCAACTGGAATGCGACAGATAGTACCGGTAAAATCTGGAATACTTTCGTGAATGGAGACTTTGTGAACTTCGCTGCTTTAAGCGGTCAAGATACCCAAAATATCTCAATTCAAGATGCGGTAACAACAGCAGGAATCTACTTTAGTGGTGATACCAATTACCTCTTTAGTGGAGAAGGCATCACGGCAGATCAGATCAAAACCACTTTTGATCCAGCAGTTTTAAGTGATGGTAAGTTTGTTTTAGGGCAAAAGCTCGGAACAGACTTAAGTCTTGCGAAGGTTGATTTTAGAGGTTTAGTGGATTTAACCGGTACTACGAAGAACAGCTTTAAAGGTGGTGTGGAGATCTATGGTGGAACATTAAGAGTGGAGACTAAAGATCAGCTTGGCGCTGCGCTTGATGAGGTCTTATTAGCTGGAAGTGATCAAAATACGGCAATGTTAGCCATCGCTAAAGATAGCGCATTAACCTTCACGAACGAGAGCTTAGTGGTTGGCAGCGATCATCATGCTGCGCTGACATTAGAAGAAGATGCGAGTGTGACCTTTAATTCTAATGGCAATACCGGCAATGGTATTGAGCTTAATGGTGGCAACCTTACGCTCAATACTGCGGCAGGTGCGCTACTTGAGATGCAGAACCCGTTAGGGGGGAATGATGCAAGCTTTAGTAAGTTTGGTCAGGGAACGCTTAAATTAGCTGGCGATAATCAGTTTACGGGTCAATCAGCGGTCTCATTACTAGAAGGAACTATTAACTTTGCTCACAGTGCAAATCTTGGTCTCTCTGGTGCAGATTCAACCTTAACTTTAGGAAGTAGCGGTCAATCGACAAGAATTGTCGCTAATGGTCATAACCGCTTGGATGTGAATGGGGATCTGATTCTCAATAATAGTGCTGATATGACATTTGCCTTTAATGTGAGCCAAGATCATTACTCGGCAACAAAAGCAGGTATTGCGAATAGTTTAGCTGTCTTAAGTTTAGATGCTGAGAAACTCATCTTGAGTAACACGGTGAATACTGGTGGTATTCAAGTGAATCTTCTCAATACCAATCTTGCAAGCTTATATAAGGGTTACTACACACTTTTAAGTAGCAACCAAACGTTAGCGGATGGTCTATTTGATACCAATCTGAAAGGTCATACCAATCAAGATCGTTTCAATACGCTCTTCTTGGCACAAGATGAGAATCATCTCGTCCTTGAAAAAGATATTGTCTATAGCGGTGTTGCCAATTGGTTAGGCGGTAATAGCTTTGCCAATAATGGTGCTAACTTTACGGCAACCGATAGTAAAGGTCGTACTTGGAAAGAGTTTGCCAATAATGATTATATAAACTTTGGTTTAGCAGGATCAGCGCAAACGATCGATCTTGGCACTGATGCAGTTAATAGTGCAGGTCTCTACTTTAATGGGGATTCAACCTATGCTTTTACCGGCAAAGGGTTCAGTACTTCGATGCTTGAAACCACCTTTGGTGCGAATAGTGATGAGATGAGCTCTGGTAAACTCGTGCTCGGACAATCAATCGTGGCAAATGGTGGTCTTGTGAATATTGCAGATCGTGACTTTAGTGGGGTTGTTGATTTAACCGGCACTGAAGATAATCATTTTGAAGGCGGCGTCGATATTTACGGCGGGACACTTCGCGTGGCAAACGAGAAGCAACTTGGCACAACACTCGATGAGTTAACACTTGCCGGCAATAGTGCTGATAATGCTGCAACGTTGCAACTCGCTGAGAAGGGATCACTCAATCTTAAAGATCAATCTTTAATGATCGATCAAGGTTTTGCGAAACTTGATCTTGAAAAAGAGGCAGCATTGACCTTAGCAGGTAATGGTGGTGTAAACCTTAATGGTGGCACCTTCACGCTCAATACGGCAGCAGGGGCGATTGCAGATCTCAATCATATGAGTGGCAATGGCAACACTAATGCAACCTTCAACAAAACAGGTCAAGGTTCACTTAAACTTGCTGGTAACAATGAATTTACCGGCCAAACAGACTTTAATGTCTTAGATGGTACCTTCAATCTTGCAAGTGGCGGTAATGTTCACCTGAAAGGTCAAGGCTCAAGCCTTACTTTAGGTAGCTCCGGTAACAACACGACATTCATCATCAATGGTCAAAATACGATTGATGTGAATGGTACGCTGGTATTCCAAGGCGGCGGTGCAAATGGCAATACGATCTTAAGCTTTAATGTGACAGATCAGAACTATATTACGTCACTTGGCTTGGCGGGAAGCGGTAATGCGGCGCTTAATATCGGGGATTATGAAGTTAAAGATGGTCCTATTAAGCTTGATATCGGTAGCATTAGTAGTGCGCATGATAGTGGTCTTTATACGTTGCTTTATACTTCAGGCAAGATTAATGCCGGTGATTTTAACCTGAAAGATCCTTTAACGTATCAAGGTAAAAACATTACAGATATTGCCCGTCTTAAAGATCTTACGCTCATTGTTCAAGATGACACCATTGTTCTCAATAAAGATAAAGTCTATACCGGTGTTGCGACGTGGGTGATTGGCGGTGTTTGGAACTCCACAACCAATAACTGGAATGTTAAAGATAGTAGTGGTCAAACGTGGAAAACCTTCATGTCGAGTGACTTTGTGAACTTTGCGGTAACGAGCGATCAAAACATTCGTATCGGCGAAGAGCTTCATGCCGCAGATATCTTCTTTAGCGGGAATGCGAATTACCTCTTTAGTGAGAAAGGCTTAGCGGCAAAAGTTATTACTTCCACCTTTGAATCTGGCAAAGAGAGTTCTGGTAAACTCGTTCTGGGTCAAAAAATCGCCAATGATCTTGTGATCAGTGACGCGACATTTAGTGGCGTTGTGGATCTTACGAAAACTGTTAAAAATAGCTTTGAAGGTGGCGTGGATATCCATAGTGGTTCATT
>DXHP01000121.1 GCA_019113305.1 Candidatus Ignatzschineria merdigallinarum
CTCTTTTGGAATAAATTTCTGAATAAGCGCCATAATATAGTGATAATCGATCTCTTCTATACGATAGGTTTGTAAGTCGTATTCAATATCGAGCGGCTCTACTTCTTCATCCGTTTCGCGATTTTCCCGAAGCTCTTCTAACACATTGACATAGATGCCGTGATACTCTTCAATTTCTTTAAAACTGATAGGAAAAAGACTTCCCATCATTTCAGGTTTGAAATCAAAATAGACCATCGCTGAATTCAAGGCGCTATCGAGCTTTTGGAATGATCGGACAAAATCTCGCTTCTCATCTAAGCTCAAAGAGGCGATCTCTTCTGGTGTTCTAGCAATTAAACGAAGCATCTCAATCGCTTCTATTAAAGCCTGCTCTGCCTCTTCCCATATCGGTGCTAACACATAGTTCTCCCCACCATTAGAGTAGAGAAAAAGCGCTTCATTCACCTTCTGTTTAAAATATTTAGGTGTTTGAAAGGTTACAATCTGTCCATACCGCTTATTCTTATCAAAGAGTCTATTCGTTCGTGAAAAAGCTTGGATAATATCATGGGGCTTCATCGGCGGACGATCGATAAAGAGGGTTGAAATACAAGGGGCATCAAATCCTGTTAAGAGTCGATCGACGACAATAATAAGGTCGATCTGCTCGCTTCTTTTGTGATAGCGTGTCTGCTTTCTGGCTAATCTAGCATTCACATTTTGGTTATAGGCTCTAATCGTCTCTAAGGTGAAGTTTGTGTTGTAGTTCTTATTGTAATCTTGTAATGCTTCTTTCATCTTCTCCTGATTTTCAATAGAGCTCTCTTCATTCTCGGAGATCGAGTAAGTAATCGCGACTTTAGGAAAGTCGGGCAATATTTGGCGAACCCGAGAACTCACTTTCACCTTCTCATTGCCGGCAATAACGCTCTTAAACAGATCGTAATAAGTCTGTGCAATCGCAATACTTGGAACAGTGAGTATGGCGCCATAAGCTCGCCCAACCCCACCTTCTGTTGTAAAACCTAGCTTCTCACGAGACTGATTCACGATAAAATCGATAACGCCTAAATAATGTTCTTTTGTTTCATAAGCATCTCTTGGGATCAATTTCTCACGCTCGATATCACCTAAAGCTTCATAATCTTTATCAGGATAACGCTGCTCAATAATCCGCTGCTGTTCAACATCATCAAAGGTGTGTTTATACTCCACCTGAAACCCAAGTACGGCGCCATCATTAATCGCCTCTTTTACGGTGTAAGCATGTAAGCGTTCACCATAGAGCTCTTCAGTTGTTCTTGGGAGATTTCCTAACGAGGCTCGCTGATTCTCTTTAAAAATCGGAGTTCCTGTAAAGCCATACCAAAGAGAGTGATGGAAATAGCGCTCTAACTCTCGCTTCTTCTCTGGCGTTACCGCACGATGGCACTCATCCACAATAAAGGCTAAACGTTGTGCTTTGATCTTCGCATACCGCTTTTTAGTGCGCTCACTTACTTCGGGATTATCGACACTTTGATCCATTCTACGCATCAGGTGATTGAGCTTTTGAATCGTTGTCACAACGACAGTACGATCATCACTTGCGAGCTTCTGAATAAGATCATTCACATTTGCCGTATCATCGATCGATACAGGATCATATTCTGCATAGGAGGTAAATGAACTTGTGGTCTGCTGATCTAAATCGACTCTATCAACGATAAAAATCGTCTTATCGATCACGGGGATATGGAGCAGATTGCAGGCGACTTTATAGGATGTTAATGTCTTTCCAGATCCTGTTGTATGCCAAACATAGCCCGATTTCTGTTGAAAGGAGGCTCTTTTAACCGCTTCAATTGCATGGATTTGATAAGGCCTTAATAAAATGAGCGCTTCTCTATCTTTATCCGTTACTGAATATTGCATCACCATGCGATGTGCTGCCGGAATTGAAAGAACATCTTCTGCAAATTGAATATAGTCGTTGACCGGTTTATTCTTCGCTGTGACCCATTTACTCAAAAACTTTGAGTTGAGCTTTTCAAACTGAGCAGCAGCGATATAGCGAGTTTCTGAGGCATTACTCACGACAAACATCTGTAAGGTCGAATAGATACCGGTAAAATGCCCCTCTTTAAGGTACTTTTTAATCTGCCGGAAACCATCCATAAAGGGATATTGCCGATTTTTCAGTTCGATATGGATCATCGGCAAACCATTAATTAAGAGCGTGACATCAAAGATGCGGTTACGCTCAATCTCTGACTTTTTATCCGCACCGAATTGATTAACCACTTCATAAACGGTCTTACCGCCGGCAACATGATCTCGATGGATGACATTTAACCGAATCGTTCCCAAAGAGGCATCTTCTCTTCTTACCTCAACTTTTGCGATCCCATTCTCACCGGCAAGCCATTTTGCTGCATCAAAAAAGCTGGAAAACTGTAACTGATTTTTAATCTGGTTAAACTCACTTTCCGTTAGAAAGTTCCCATCTAATATTGCGAGATTATTCTGCTCTAATATCTTTCGAAAATTCTTCCAAAGTGAAGCTTCATCAGTTAAATCGGGTCGATAACTCCACTGTGATTCGCCGGCAATTAACTGCGCAATTAATCGATCTTCTATCTCTCTTTCACTGGTAAATCGCTTCACTTTTCATCCATCCTCTTTCAAAGCCGTTGCTTAATCACACTTAAGATATATTCCAATTGATCGGTATTTTTTAGAATAATTTCATAATCCCCATTTCCTAAATGCCCAATCTGGCTAACATTACGGAAAATAGTTTTGGGCTCATCAAGAGTTCCCCAAGGGGCATTAATCCAAAGCTTCAATGCATTTTTTTGAATTTTAATATCAACAATATTGGTTTTATCTTTTTTAAAAGCGGCATAAAACTTGGTATAAACCAATTGCAGTTCATTATCGAGATTTAAAATAGCCTGTTTAAACTGCTCATAAAGTTCAATCGTTTTTTCTGAGCCTCTTTGGTAAAAGGTCTCCTCATCGTAAACCACAATCTCTTTAGTGATATTGGTTAAAAGTGCATTATCACCATTTGTTGGGATAGAGGGTAATGCCGGCGCATTTCTCGAACGCTCAATATAATTCACCGTTAAAAGATCATTTTTATAGCGTTTAAACTCGATCAATTCGATGCCTAAATTCTTAAAATTGGTGGCATTTTTTTGATAATCGGTAAAAGCATTGGCAACAAAAAGAATCCGGCTCTGGCTCCAATCCACATTACTGCGCTTTAGCGTTTTCCCAAGATTTTGCTCGTTATATTCAACAATTAAGCTATCCCGATACTCCAGTAAGGCATTGAGGTAGGAAACACCCTGATCCACAACACTCTGATTTTTATCGCGCTTATATTCAATCACCACAAATGCTTGTTTCTCATGATCAAATGCTAAGGTATCGAAACGAAATTGCTTGAGCGGAAATTCTGATTTCACCAATGTTAAGCCGGTCAGCAAGGATAAATGAGTTTCAAAGAGTTGCTGCATCTCTTTTTCAAGCTGAAAGGGCTGCTCTTTAATCGCCTCTAAATGAGAAGCACTGATTTTATAGATATCCATATCGCCCCTTTACACAAACATGCGCTGAAGCATTGCTTTTTTCAGCTGTTGATAAGTGGCGAGTTTCTGCGCTTGTTGTTCGATCTGTTGGTCGAGCTTTTGGAAAAAGTCACTAATTTTAGTTTGCTCCTCAAGCATTGGAAGACTAACTTTCAAATTTTGAATATCACTATTATATAAATGAACGACAACTTGCCCTTGCGCTCGTTTCACTAATGATGAGTTAACACTGCTATAAGTTAAATTCAATGCCATAAATATGTTGTTAAAATCCTTTTTAGGCTTCAAAACATTCAAGTCACCACCTAAAAGAACACCTTTCTGAGTCACAGCTGAAGCCCTTGCAATATCTACATCGCTTTCTCCCGATGATGGCAAAATAATCTCATTACCTTCACTGTAAATAGAGTTTTCTAAAGGAATTGCAAAGGTAGTGACATTATCAATATTTGATCTGTAATCCGTATATAAGCTGCCATATAAAATGATAGGATTACCTTCATTTACTAAAGATGATTTTGAATAGCCTTTCCCCTTTGAAAAAGAAACTAGCTTCGCAAGTTTCAACTCATTCCAATCCCCACTAAATCCGGCAAAGCGCACACGCGGAACTTTTTCCCCTTTTTGTGGGAACATCTTTTGCAACATCGATTGCTTATAAGCACGCGCCGTATCGAGTGCCTTTTGTTGTAGCTCAATCACCTGATCGATCTTTTGGAAAAAATCACCGATTTGGGTTTGTTCGTGATATGTAGGCTTCGGAACTATTAATGTTTTTAAATCACTCGATAAAATGTGTTTTACAGTATTACCAGTAGTGATAATCTGAATTTTTGCTTTTCCAGAATCTGAAAGAAAATAACTATTATAAAAATAACTATTACATTCCAATTGATTTGCGGGTGTAGCAACTAAAATAGCATGGCAATTAGCTCCCTCGAACTTTGAACAGACAACTGCTGTATCTCCGACATGCCCACTTTGTACTATCAACAAATCATTCACTAATACTTTTGAGTTAGGTTTGCTTTTATGAAATTCTTCGGAAATATTTACATAACCATTATCTAGCAATTTCCCACATTTTATATTTCTACCTTGAATATATGGGACCCCTTGTTCAACATAATGAGGTGTTGCAGTTCCTACAAATCCATTTCTAACATACGAATATATTTTAGAAAAAGGCTTCTTTCCCCACTCTCCCTCAAATCCCTTAAACCGAATTTGAGGAATATTCATTTTATTCTTCGCCATCTTATTCCCCTTTCAGTGCTGCTTTGAAGGCGGTCAGCTCGGCTTCGGCTTCGGCTGTTGTGCCGGTCAACTGATCGAGCATAGCCAAAAGTTCTTGCTCGGCGCTTTGTAGTTCGCTATTAACGGCTAAAAGATCGGCGGAGATATCGGCAAGTGGAATCTCCGGCTCCGGCTCAAACGTATCTACATAACGCGGAATATTGAGATTGAACTCATTTTCGACAATCTCTTCAAAGTCTGCTAAATAGGCAAACTTATCGATAAATTCACGCTTCTGATAAGCCTCTAAAATCTCCGCAATGTGGTGAGGCTCCATCGTGTTTTGATTCCCCTTTTTGGTGAATCGCTCGGAGGCATCAATAAAGAGTACATCCCGCTTGGTATAATCTTTTTTGAGGATAATAATCGTTGTGGGAATCGAAGTATTAAAAAAGATATTCGCCGGCAAACCAATCACGGCATAGATATGACCATTTTCCAATAGCGTTTGGCGAATCTTCGCTTCTGCACCACCACGGAACAGAACACCATGCGGCAAGACAATCGCCATTGTGCCGGAAGATTTCAAGTGATAGAAACCATGCAAAAGAAAGGCAAAATCCGCCCGTGATTTAGGTGCTAAAACACCATAATCCATAAAGCGAGGATCATCTAAAAACCCCTTTGCCGCACTCCATTTGGCTGAATAAGGAGGGTTCATTAAGACGGCATCAAAGTTTGTCGGCTCATCTACCGGCCAATCATCTGCTAAGGTATCGCCATTGTTGAGGTTTTGATTCGCAATCGGCACATTATGAAGCATCATATTCATACGTGCTAAGTTGTAGGTTGAAGTATTAATCTCTTGCCCAAAATAGCGGATTGTTTCGGGTTCCTCCGTCTCTTTTTTAACATTCAACATCAAGGAGCCCGATCCCATCGTAGGGTCATAAACAGTAAAACCTTTCTGCTTCTCCTTCCCTTGGAGAACAATCTTTGTCATCAGACTTGAAACAGGTTGTGGCGTATAGAACTCCCCGGCATTCTTACCAGAATCGGAGGCAAACTGCCCTATAAGATACTCATAAGCATCCCCTAAAACATCGCCATCATGTGCCCCTAAGTTAATGCCGGCAAGCCCCTTCATCACATTGGAGATTGTTTCATTCTGCTTCTGCGGAGAGGATCCTAATTTACGAGCATAGAGATCTATATCTTCAAAGAGATTATTAAATGCCGTATTAGATTGCTCAATATCTCTAAATCCTTGTGCTAAATCCTCTAACTGAAATTGATTCGTATGAACATCTTCGATCAGCTTAGTGAATGTTAATTCCGGCTTTAAAACATACGAGAACTGATCATAAAGTGCCGAGATAAGATCCTCTTTTAATTCAGGATCATGGTAAGCATTGGTGTAGATCACTTGCGCTTCCGTAAGGTTTTCTGCCGGCTCTTCTAAAAGTTCTACCGCATAATTTAAGAGATTATCAGAAAGATATTTATAAAAAATAATCCCTAAAAGATAATTCTTATACTCATTAGCATCCATTTTCGAGCGTAAAATATCGGCACACGCCCAGAGTGCACTATAAAGCGATTTAGAATTTTGTTCTGA
>DXHP01000122.1 GCA_019113305.1 Candidatus Ignatzschineria merdigallinarum
TAATCATGAAAGGCCAAACATGGCAAATGGTGGTCTGCCACCTTGTCACAAAACAGTTTTAAATTCCTCTACTTTAGATGTGTCCTAAATATGGGGGATTACCGATTGTTGTCTAAGCCCTCATTAGGGAATAATTGGGTTTTAAGTATCTCCCTCTATTCCTCAAAAATAAAGAAACCCGAGACGTACATTTTCATGTAGAGGAACTCGGGTGTATTGTGCTGAATACTATAAGTCGTTTTGATACAGTCAACTTGTATTTATTTTAATCTTGTTCGGTAAATAGGCAGTTATTATACTCTTGACCTTTGGGCTGGAGTTCTTTCCACCTACGCACTAACAGTGCCGGGCAAGGATTTCCGGCCAACTGATTGAGTCTGACCCAATCAACATCTACAAGGTCTGTTAATAGGTTCGTGTCTAACGTATTATCATCCGTTAAAGCGTGCCATTGACGAATGCTTGGCTGCCTATCAATCGTGAGCTTCATGGGCGCAAGAGTGCCGACAATATAATAACCTTGCTCAGGGTCATGCCAAAGTTTAGTGATGCCAGGAATATCTTTAAGAAACTTGCTACGAACATCTTCGAAGTTTATTTCAAATAGAGGGCTACAGATGGAATGCCAAAGACCATAGATATCAGATGAAAACTTCTTGAGGATCGTTTTTTTGTGCTCTCGACGTTGATTGTTTTCGATCTCAAGAACAAGTTTCATCACCTCTTGTTTTAATTGATTGAAACCAATGGGTTGATCACCTTTTTCAAATCTATCCTGAGTAACTTGATTCCAACTTTGGATAATATGGGGGAGAAGTTGTTGAAAGCGATCATAGAGTGATTGTGATATTGGTGAAACTTTACGAGTCAGCATGTCATTTAATAATGTTGGGATCTCTTTATTCATATGATCGTTGATATACCAGAGTGAAGCTGATTTTTTAACTTGTTGGTTGGCTAAAAACTGGGATATTTTATCAATATCTTCCAAGAGAATATGCGGTCGATCATATTGGGGATCTTGCATCATAATGGTAATTTTACCCATTTCATTACTATGAAACACAAGGGTTATTCTTCTTAAAAAACTATTAAGACGTTCATTTTGAGCGCCAAAGCCTTGCATTACTACTTCAGGACGATAGCTATAAGGCCATTTCTCAAAAATCAAGGGTAGTAAGGCATCATAGGTAAGATCAAATCTCTGTAGTATTTCATCAATATGTTGAATAAAAGGATTCTCTAACTCGGCTTGAAGCGGAATCATCACTGGGCGATTATTTTTAGCTGTGAAGAGATATCCTTCTGTAATTAAAGCTAGATTCTCTGTCAGAAGCGTTGCTTCTTCGGGGAGAACGCTGGGAATATCGAGGTTTTGATTTAATAATAGCGCTTTAATACTGAGCTCTTTTAAGCATATTTCGAGGTTTCTTTGCAAATTTTTTAAAACTGCTGACATCTTCGCTTCTGAAATGTCATTTTCAGTAGCTGTAAAGTGATATTGGTAATAACTCGGATCAGGCTTTATAAAGGTTGTACGTTCTAGCGTTACTTCAGTAAAGAACGGAGCACCATCGCGCGTGATTTCTTGATCAGCACCTTCGACCATTCCGAGGTCATATGGATTAATATTTAGATGCTGCGTTGCATGATGATGTTTGAAAGCATCAGCATCACGATATCGATCAAATTCCACATTAGGTCTTTGATCTAAAATGATCAATGTCGGTAATTCTGTACGTGGATTTTGAGTATCAGTGATCTCTGCTGTATCAATAATATTGAGCGCTGTTTTAATGTTACTTTTTTGAAGGAGTGATTGTAAAAGTACCTTGATGTCAGCAAAGGGAATAGACTGATCATACCGATGATCAAGTAGATTGATTTCAGGGAAATTTAATATTGAATGAAATAATGATTTTTTAGAGGTGTTTGTCCGGTATTTTGTTTTTGTTTTAAGCGGCTGAAGATTGAGTGTTTTTGGCATTAACGTAAAGCCATAATAGCGTGCTTTTTCGATAAACTTCTGCTGAATAGGAAGTAGTAATGCCGGCCAACTATTGTTACAGGTTTCACTGTTTTTGAGATCTATAAAAGGGCGAGTCATTCTTCTATTCGCATTTTTGGGGATCTCTTTAAAAAGAGGGCCAAGTTTACGATTCCATGAATTTAAAGGGCAACGAGTCAATGTTTTTTTGCCACTATAGATCCAGTAAATGCCTTCTTTGGCATCAGTTTCAGGGTTATTGATATTGCGTAAAGGGATATTTTCATAAAAGAGCGCAACTTCAGTCTGTGTATCATGATCAATTGGCAGATTATTGGAAGAATGATGACGCACTTGTTGTGTGCGACAATCCAGTGCTAATGCATGAATCCCAGCCTTTTTTCCACCATCGGTACGCCAATGTTCTGTGATCAGTAGAGGGCGCCCAAGGCTATAAAATGCTTTTTCAGCATCTTTTGCAAGTGATAATCTAAAAATCAAACGAACCCAGATAGGATAGACTTCTTGGGTAAATTTAACTTCTTGGCATTGAAGAAGATGTTGCTCATTCCCCATAATTTGAGGTGGCGGGGTATCATCTTCAATGGCGACAAAAAGACCAAAATCCCCTTGATAACTCCGCATCAGATACGTAATTTTGGTAGAACCTAAAACATCGTCGAGATGGGATTGCCACTCACGCCATTTATATTGTTCTTTAGGAAGTAGATAATGATAAACCCGTAATTGTTGTGCAAGCGCATGATCAACATCGGCATCCTTATAATAGGTATGAGATAAGCGTAGAGGGCGCGTTTTTTTAGAAGGTTTCATGATCTGCTCCTATTTCAGTTTCTAGTTTTGATTCTAAGCCACTATTACCATCATTATCGCTATCTCTATCGCTATCGCTATTGCTAAGAATATTCATGGATAGTAGTGTTCTTAATGTATTGAATGCGGGACTTGTACAATCTGGATTATTTCTATCTAAGGCACTATTAAGCGTAATAATAGAAGCCTCTGTAAGATTGTCAGGGGATATCGGTTGAAGATTTTCATCATATCCCAGAATCTCACTCTCTCTAGAATGATCATAGAGATTCATAATGACGAGTACTTTTTCGTTGCCTTCATAGGTGCGAATATTTTTGAGTTTATCAATCAGCTTTTGTGGGTCTGATTCGATCTTTTCAGCAGCAGATAACGAGGGATCCCCTAAGCCAATATGATGTTCATCAGATGCCATGGGCGCATCAAAGAGTGCAAAGCTATTGATTTTTTGTGCACCATTACGCCATTCAAAATAACGGTTTTCAATTAAGTCCATATATGAGCGTGACCAGAGCTTTGCATCAATGCGGTAATCGCAATTTTCGATTGCAATATCGTAATTTTCGAAAGTCCGCTGTGAAAATAGACCTTCATGAATTTTGAAACCATTTTTAGCCAATAAAAATTCAGTGGCTTTCTCTCCGAGGCGACCTTTTAGAATTCGCTGTATCATATAGGGATGTAGCGCATAACGGTTATCAACTAGAGGTGGCGAGCTTTGATCCTCACAGGTTGGATTGTAAACATAATCAGGATGCTTATTGAATGATATCGGGTAACCTCTGAGCCTAAGCCCTGTTGCAATAATTTGATTGTGGGCAATTAAGTCATAGATATCATTATTTAGATAAGGGATTGTATACGGTTTTTGACCATTAAAAAATTGCATTGTTTGAGGGTTATACCAAATCTCGTTTAGATCTTGAGTATCTTTAGGGAGCTTAAAGCAAGCCCATTCGAACAGCGGTTTTTGAAGCGCTATAATCAATTTTTGAATCATAGGATTTTGACCATTATATTGTTTGAGCTTCCCCTCATCTAATATTGACCAACTAAACTGCTGTCTTAACACCGCATCACCGAGTTTTATCCAGATTTGATGTAAATAGTAAGCATCAGTTGTATTTTCTGATTGTCTCAATGATTGAATCATCGGAATAATAAGCTCATCAATAATTTCAATGATTAGTTGACCATCATAGGTGCGCGTGGTCAATGATGTAAGCTCGAAAAGCTGTGATCTTTTTTCATAAAGCTTTTGCACCTGTATAATGACTTCAGCATTAAAATGGCTTAATTGCTTTTTATTATTGCTATAGTCAATTGAATTGCCGAAACGATTGACTTGCTGAACAATTGCTGGTGCTAGATATACTTTGGTCGCATGTGTCTGCTTCTCCCAAACGCGCTCAGCTCGACCAATTTGCTGTTGTAGTGTCGCCATGGTATTTAGGCAGTAATCATATGAGTACTTGTAATCATTATTCAGGCTACTTTGATTGCCATTAATAATATTAGGAATATATTGGCTAAATTTACTGTTAGAAAGTCCATATTTTTGCGCATATTTATAAAGATCTCGAATCTCATCGCTCGCTAGCGCCATGTCCCCGAGATTACGTTCCGAAGAGGCATCGTCGAATTTATGACGGCCAAAGTAAAAATGTTGTGCTTCGAGGATATAAAGCACAGAAAGATCTTCTCGTTTGTTAAGGGAATTATAGAAATCAAGATTAATTCCATTCGATGCTGAGGCTGTTTGTGTGATAATGAGAATAGGGCAATTTAATTGATAGCTCGCAAGATAAGCTTCTTGGAAAAAAGGTTCTTTTTGGCATCTTGCATCTAAGAACCAGAGAAATAAAGGCTTTTCATTGATTTCTAAATAGTGCGTAAAAATCTCGCTATTAGGATTGATAAAATTCCGCAATGATTTTTGCGCATCTTTTGAAAGATTCTGCCAATGTTCTGTTTTTTGTAAGGGAATATGGCTCTTGAGAGATTTTAATCGTTTTCGACTTTCAGTTGCATCAGTATGCATCAACCATTTTTTGAAATAATGAAAAGAATTCACAAAAGCAATTTGTCCTGAATGCTTATTTTCTGTGGACATGTAACAAATTGCGATTAATTTTTCGACAATCGATTGGCGATAGTGGATGACTTTACTATTCTCATTTTGATGCTTTGAGCGTTGAAAGAAGCCCTCAACAATAGGATCTAATAATGATTCCGCTTCATCTTGTACGACGCTTGGAAAAGTAAATTCAGACTCTATCAACTCAATTTTAGCGTCACGTTGCTTCTGCTTTAATGTCGATAGATGCTCAATAATGGCTTCTTGATATATTTCATCATCTTTTGTTTCCACATATGGTATCGGTTTTTGGGTAAATGATGCTTTATCTTCAGGGTCAAACGGATAACCAAATTGATCAAGCTCGATGCCAGGAGTTCTCGCATTGCGGATATACTGTAAACACTGTTTAATCCAGGGCAGATCGAAATTGTTAACCGCTCGATTAAGATAGGCGGTTGCTGAAAGACCGATGACTAAGTTACGTGAAGCAAGGCTGAGCAGAAGGGCTTCAGATGTCGTTTCCATTAAAGCGCGTTTAGTCTGTAAACGCATCGTTTCAAATTCATTATATTGGGCACGAGAACTAATCGCCCAAACCGTAAACCCTTCTATATTTTGATAGGTCCCAGGAATTAAATTCATATT
>DXHP01000123.1 GCA_019113305.1 Candidatus Ignatzschineria merdigallinarum
TAGTACTCACGTGCACGCACCTCAGATACGATACCTGCTTTTTCGCAAGCACGTCTAAAACGACGCATAGCAACGTCAAATGGTTCATTCTCACGAATCTTGACGGAAGGCATTGAACATCACCTCAATTAATAAAGTTTAAATAAAATTGTTCTTAATTCATATCACCAAGATATTAATAAGAACACGAACTCATAATTATAGCCTTAAATATTGAAAATATCAATGTCGAAGGCTATTGATCATGAATAGGGTTACTTATCTTTGAGCTTGATTCATAAGCTCATCGAAAGTTTTCTTCTCAGTTACAACCGCTGCTTTCTCAGCTAAAAGATCAACAACTTGATCTTCTAATGCGATGTTGCGGATATTTTGCATGCTGTTTTTATCTTTTTTGAAGTGTTCGATAACTTCAGCTGGATCTTCATAAGTTGAAGCGATAAGTTCTAAGCGCTTATCAACATATGTTTCATCTGGAGTAATTTTATTATCTTCAATGAATTGGCTCACAAGAAGGCTTAAGCGAACTTTTTGTTCAGCTTGTGTTGCAAAGATTTGCTTCACGAGCTCCATCAATTGTGTTGCTTCTTCTTGGTTTTTTGGTTGTGGGAAGTTTGATTGTTGCGCCATCGATTGCGCTTCAGACATCACCATTACTTCAGGAACTTCTAACTCATGATTTTTCTCAAGAGATTCTAATACTGAAGATTTGAAACGGTTGTGAACAACATTGCTTAACTCACGTTCCATATTTTTACGAAGCTCTGAGCGAAGTTTCTCAACATCGCCACCTTCAATACCAAAGCGCTCTGCAAATTCTGCATTAAGTTCAGGTAATTGACCTGCTTCAACACTGTTTACAGTGATATCAAACTCAGCTTCTTTACCTGCTAAATGTTCTGCTTGGTATTCTGCTGGGAATGTTACTTTGATTGTTTTAGTTTCGCCTTTTTTCATGCCCACGATTTGATCTTCAAATCCTGGAATCATTGAGTTTGAACCTAAAAGAAGTGGTGTGTTATCAGCTTTTCCACCATCAAATTCTTCGCCATCAACGCGACCTACGAAGTTGATGTTTACGCGATTTTCAAGCGCTGCTGCCGCATCAGTTTCAGCCCAAGTTTGGCTCTGTTTTTGAAGCGTTGTAAGCATGTTTTCGAGATCCGCATCTGTTACTTCAGCTTCAAATTTAACCGCTTCTAATTTGTCTAAGTTATCTAATTTAACTTCAGGCATCACTTCGAACTCTGCTGTGAAAGAGAATTTGTTCTCTTCTGACGGCATATCGATAACAGGTTGGCCTGCTGGCTCTAATTTAAGCTCACTAATTAATGCTTGGTATTTTTTGCCAATAGCTTCGCCGATTACTTCGTTCTCAACTTCTGCGCCATGCATGCTGCGAACAACTTTAACTGGAACTTTACCAGGGCGGAATCCATCAACACGGACGCGACGAGCTAAGTTTTGAAGACGATCTTCGATATCTTTTTTAACTTGCTCAGCATCAAGTTCAATCACTACGCGGCGCTTGAGGCCTTCTAATGTTTCTACTGACATAATATTTACCCGATTATAAGTTTGAATCTAAAATTGCAAATATAAAAAAAGGTGCTTCAAAAGCACCTTCTTTAACTTATTAAGGTGATCTGTGTCACCATAACTCAATATGGTGCGAGTGGAGAGACTCGAACTCTCACGGATGAACCACTAGATCCTAAGTCTAGCGCGTATACCAATTTCGCCACACTCGCATAAGCCGTCAATTATACGTTGTCTTCATAACTTGTCAAGAGTAATTTTCTTGTCGCTTTTCCTATAAAGGAAGTTGCGTTTGAACAACGTTAACTACGAAGAAAGATGATAATATATTTTCTCAGAATTACAAGTTTTTTATTTGGAGGAATAATGAGCGATTTTCAGTTGATCCCGTTACAGAGCCGACCATTAGAGGGAAGTTTCACGATTTTACGGGGAATTCCTTCGCGGAAATGCCGACAAATTGGTCCTTGGTGTTTTTTTGATAAGCTTAACGAACCATCGATTAATCACGATCATCATCTTAATGTTGGGCCGCATCCGCATATTGGTTTGCAGATTTTATCGTGGTTGGTAGATGGTGCAGTGGTGCATCAGGATTCTTTAGGGAATAAACTCGTGGCTGATTCAGATGCTTTAAATTTTATGACTGCAGGGCGAGGAATTGTTCATACAGAAGATTCACCGGTATCTCTCTTAGAAAAAGGGGATTCTATGTTGCATCTGTTACAATTTTGGATTGCATTGCCTAAAGCCTATGAAGAGATCGATCCGGATTTTGTCTCGATGAAACAGAATGATTTACCAATGATTGATTTCTCATTAGGTCGGGGAAAACTGATTGTAGGGCAATATCGAAATCAAATATCTCCTTTGAAAACATATAGTCCTATTTTTGCGATGGAGTTGACGTTAAATGCCGGTGTGATGGATTTATCATTGATGCCAACATTTGAATATGGCATTACGATAATTGAAGGAGATGTTCGTTTTGAAGATGCGAAAAACGGTACATCATTGCATGAAGATGCCGTAATGCCTGATAATCTATTAGTGTTTACTAACGTAGAATCTTTGAGAATCAAGGTTGCCGGCAATGCTCGTTTTATTATTTTTGGCGGTTTACCGTTAAAAGATGCGCATTATATTTGGTGGAACTATGTTTCCTCAGATCCAAATAAAATTCGTCATAGTCAGACATTATGGGAATCCGGGGATACGACGATTTTTCCTAACATCGCTGGTGAATCTCGCGAGAACTTGATCGCTCCGGAATTACCTGCCAAGTTTATCGCGTTTTAAGTAAAGCATATTCTATGAGAGATCTTAAACAGCTATTAAATAATGGCTGTTTTTTATGAGGATTTGAGTCGTAATGCTTAATGCAATTTAACTTAACTCAATTTAAAAATGAGAAAAATAAAATAATTTATCGAGTTGGCTAATTGTTCCTGATTAATGTTTGTGTGATAATCTGCGCACGAATTAACCCGTAATTTTACGAAGGATATAGAGAGATGTTGAAACAATTAAAGATGTTTTTTGCAGTAATGTTTATTGCTGTGGTTGCCGTGGCTTGTGGTGGTTCATCAGATCAACCAGAAGATGTTGCGAAAGAATTTATCACAGTTTTTGAAAAAGGTGATAGCAAGCGTTTATTAGATATTATCTATATTGATGAGAAAGATAATACGCCAGAAACAAAAGCAATGATTGAGGGTAAACTCAGCATGATGGTTGGTATGGCGCAAGGTGAGATGGAAGCAAAAGGCGGCATTAAAGATATTAAAGTTGATCGTGTTGAATATAACAGCGATAAATCAAAAGCGGCAGTTTACTTGATTGTGACTTATAAAGATGGCGAAGTTTCAGGTCCTGATGAAGTGGGCACTGTGAAAACAAAAGATGGTTGGAAAGTGGAGCTCTAATTTTTATTGAGCAGCTATTTTGTGATGAAACGCTGTGATTTTCAGAAGTGAAAATGCAGCGTTTTTATTTTGTTTATTTATTCTAATTTCTAAAAGCATTATTTTAGAAAGCTTTTTCTTAAAGTTTGTTGATTTATTTATAGTGCAATCGGTTTCAAGTTATCGTGTTAACAGATACTTTTAAAATGG
>DXHP01000014.1 GCA_019113305.1 Candidatus Ignatzschineria merdigallinarum
AACATCTAATAAGTAAGTTCATTTAAAAGAGTCGTTATCACTGCTGGCGCGAGATTGGGATAAGTATGCAGCCATTCTCTCCAGCGATGCATCAGCTTTTAAAAGATTTTTATTTTCTAATAAGTTAGGTAATAACATAGAGAGAATAAACATAAAAAAGATAAAAATATAATAAAGTTGTTTTAAAAAACTGAAGTGGAGTCTGTGAATGAGAAGGAATCATTTACAAGTATCAAAGGAGCAGGAATGTTAACAGATCGACAAGCATTATGGATGGCACATATTGCGGCGGTACTTTTTGGCTTAACTGGCATTTTTGGCGCGCTGATTGATAGTAGTGCCGAGATGATTACCTTTGGGCGTGCACTTTTTGCGGTTGCCGGCTTATTCTTGATTTTACTGTGGCAAAAGAAATCGATTATTCAAGGTATCACGCGCTTTAAAGGTTGGATGTTACTGCTTTCTGGTAGTTTATTAGCCATTCATTGGGTTACTTTTTTTATTGCCGTAAAAGTCGGTGGCGTTTCGGTGGCAACATTAGGTTTTGCCAGCTTCCCGGCATTTATTACCATCATCGATTGGATTGTTTTTAAAGATCGTATTACACAACGGGAATGGGTTTTACTGCTCTTAGTATCTGTTGGTTTGATATTAGTAACACCGCAATTTAGCTTTGGAGATAGTGGGACGATAGGATTGCTTTGGGGGATTCTATCGGGATTTTCTTTTGGTTTATTAGCAGTTGTGAATAAACGTGGCGTTCAAGGCATTGATGCGATGCAAGTGGCATTTTGGCAAAATAGTGTGGTGATGTTGTTACTATTTCCCTTTGTTTTGAGTTCAGGATGGGGATTATCATCGATTGATTGGTTCTATTTAGCATTGCTCGGAATCTTCTGTACCGGATTATCCCATTATCTCTTTGTAAAAAGTTTAGAATCATTAAATGCCAGAATCGCTGGCATGATTATCGCCTTAGAACCAGTTTATGCCATTGGTTTCGCGTGGTGGTTATTTGGTAGCACACCTACGATTCGAATGATTTCCGGCGCAGCGTTGATCCTTTTTGCGATCGCTTTTTCATCGAGTAAAAAGAAAGTCGCTACAGAAACATCGTATTAGAAATAATATTAGAATAGGAACATTGAATGCCGCATTCTACAGTAATTACACCATATCCATTTTATTACACATTAACGGGACGTTTCGGGCGTTTAAATTATTTGAATGCTTTATGGCAAATCCAACTCTTATCGCTTATTTTTCTGATTTGTGGATTCTTAATCACTTCGGCAATGTCAGCTTCTAAGTGGGAAGCATTTGTTTTTTTATTAGGATTGATGCTCCCCTTTTTATTACTCTTGATTCGAGCTGCAATTTTACGATTACATGATTTGAATCTTTCAGGTTTATGGAGTTTAGGATTGTTGCTTATTTTTGTCCCAGCAGGGATATTGATAGTTAGCATGATACTTCTGCTCTTAACCATATTGCCGGGATCTGTGGTGGAAAATCATTATGGAAAGCCATCTCGTCAAGGAAGTATCATCGGAGTGATACTGGCATTCTTAACCTTTTTAGGGACATTTTATGTGTTTGGAATGCTATTTGGGATGGCATATTTATCTCCTAATATGTCTTTCTAATATAGCGTTATGAGAAAAATATCACTTTACTTAGATTCTAACTTTGTTTTAAAAAAATTTATAAAGTGCGCTAAATCGTGGTTTCTTCATAAAATTTCTTTAGAAGCATCGTATTTTGAGGAGAATTTTATATAATACGTTAAGTGTTTGTAACCCATGCTTTTAAGGAGCAATTGATGGAAAAGATCATCGTATTAGATTATGGTAGCCAATATAAACAATTAATCACGAGAAGAATTCGTGAAATCGGTGTTTTTTCGGAGCTTATCTCTCATAAAATCTCGGCGGCTGAATTAAAAGCGATGGAACCTTCAGGTATCATTCTTTCTGGTGGACCGAATAGTGTTTATGCCGAGAATGCCTTTTCAATTGATCCTGAGATCTTTAACTTAGGAATTCCCGTATTAGGAATTTGCTACGGTATGCAGTTGATGACGCACATCTTCGGCGGAAAAGTTGAGAAAGCGGCGAATCGTGAATATGGTTTAGCATTTTTAAATGTCGATTTAGATGCCACCACGATGTTTAAGGGGGTGCCGGCAACGCAATCTGTTTGGATGAGCCATGGTGATCTTGTGACTGCTGTGCCGCAAGGATTTGAAGTAACGGCAAATAGTAGCGATTGTCCGATTGCGGCAATGGAATGTGCGGAAAAGAATTTCTATGGCGTTCAGTTCCATCCGGAAGTGAAGCACTCGGAATATGGTTTAGATCTATTGAAGAACTTTGCCTATGAGATCTGCGGCTGTTCTGATAGTTGGCATATGAATGCTTTTATCGCCCAAGAGATTCAAAAAGTGCGTGATTTAGTAGGTGATAAAAAGGTACTTTTAGCGCTCTCTGGCGGCGTTGATTCTAGTGTTGTCGGCGTATTACTACAGAGAGCGATTGGGGATCAATTAACCTGTATCTTTGTCGATCATGGTCTACTTCGTAAAGGCGAAGGCGATCAAGTGATGGAGAGCTTAGCTGGGAAGTTTGGGCTCAATATTATTCGTGTAAATGCGAAAGATCGATTCCTCGAGAAGCTCAAAGGCGTGAGTGATCCTGAGCAAAAACGTAAAATTATTGGGAATGAATTTATCTATCTGTTTGATGATGAAGCGCAGAAGCTAAAAGATATTGATTTCTTAGCGCAAGGAACACTTTATACCGATATTATTGAAAGTGGCACAGATACGGCGGAAACGATTAAATCACATCATAATGTTGGTGGATTGCCGGAAGATATGCAGTTCCAATTGATCGAACCGCTCAATACGCTCTTTAAAGATGAAGTGCGGGCGCTGGGTATTGAGCTAGGAATGCCGCATGATTTAGTATGGCGTCAGCCATTCCCCGGTCCTGGATTAGGAATTCGTGTCTTAGGCGATATTACCGAAGAAAAATTAGAGATTGTTCGCGAAAGTGATGCTATCTTAAGAGAAGAGATTAAACTCGCTGGCTTAGATGGGGATATTTGGCAGTACTTTACGGTATTAACAGGATTAAGAAGTGTTGGTGTGATGGGAGATTCTCGAACGTATGATTACACAATCGCGATTAGAGCCATCACCTCAATCGATGGAATGACAGCAGATTTTGCGCGTATTCCTTGGGATGTTCTGCAGAAAGTTTCCGTCAGAATGGTCAATGAAGTAAAACATATTAATCGCGTGGTTTACGACATTACGAGTAAACCCCCTGCAACTGTTGAATGGGAGTAAAATTATGGATGACGAAGAGTAGTTTTTCTTAAAATCCGCCGCATAAATTGCTGGCGATGAACATGAAGTTGCAAAAGAGAAGGTCTCAATGCCTTCTCTTTTTTTGTGGTTAGGTTTTCTGTATTTTATTGGGAGCTATTTATGCGTTGATGAGCTCCTTGATTATTTGGGTTTTATCTTCCTCTTTTAGCAATACTTTTGCCGGTACTCGGTAAATTGTTTCAACTTGAGTGACTTGCTGTTCAATGATGGAAAGATCGCTTTGATCAGGTTGGGTACGGAGGAGAATGCCTTTGCATTTTTCTTGGAAGATCTCTCGATTTTTCTTTAACCATAGAATCATGATTTTACGAGCCGCTTGAGAAACTTCAGGGGCGATGTTTGTAAAGGCTTCCATATCGAAAATCGGATAGAGGAGCACAAATGTTTCATGATGTTGAAAGAGGTATTCGAGTTCTGCAAGCCACTGTTCTGTCATGGCAACAGACGCTGGAAACTGTATAATATTCACTTCAGGAAAGTGTTCAAGGGATAAAATTTGAAAATTGAGGAACATAAAAATCCTTTAACGTTGCTGATAGGCGATAACGTTATTGAAAAATAGAGAGGGAAATACTGTATCTAATCGCTATGAAACTTTATGAAGATGCGGAGAAGGAATATCCCAATAATCATAAAGTAGGGCATTAGAAAGCATTGGTAAATCATGGGGATGATAAAGAACTTCTGTCGGAATACGATAGAAAGATTCGAGCTCTTCCCGATGAATTTCTATGATGGGGAGATCACTATCATCTTCTTTAATAGGTAAAATAATCCCGCGGCATTTACGTTTTAAAGTTTGGCGTTGATGTTGAAACCATTGCATCGCAATTTGACGGCAAGCTTTCAACTCTAGCGGATCTGCTTCTTCAAAGTATTGCGGATCAAAGAGGGGATAGATCAGAATAAAATCTTGATAGTTGTCGAGAAGATGATTCATTTCTTCAATCCAAGAATGCATAAGAGTGAGATTATTGGGAAAGCAAGAAATGGAGACTTCAGGAAATTTTTGAAGAGATAATATGTTGAACTGCATCGATAAAATACTCTTTGGATAAAACGATAATTGTTAATCTATCGCATTTGAGTTTTGTTATCAAATTGATTTTTGTGATAAAAAAGGGATGATTGCGCCATCCCAATATTTTATTAAAAAGGTTGTTTAAAGTTGCCTAAAAAGAGCCGAATTAAAGAAAATCAAGCCATTTATTTTAGAGTTTTTGATGAAGTTTTATGAAATTTCTGATGCTTTGTACAGGTGTGTTGAATGTGCCTCCCAGCAATCATTCATTAAAGCATGAGCTAATAGGGGAAGATCTTCTGGGTGATAAAGTACTTCAGTGGGAATCTTATAGTAGGACTCGATCTCTTCTCGGTAAACTTCAAGAATCGTTAAATCTTCAGTCTCATTTTGGATAGGAAGAATAACGCCTCGGCATTTCTGTTTTAGAAGGTCTCGTTGTTTATGAAACCATTGAGCTACTAATTGGCGGCACTGTTTTGAGGTGATTTGATCCTGAGGATCTGTTTCACAGAGACGCGTTGCGGTATAGACTAAAACAAAATCTTGGTAATTCGTTAAAAGATGATCTATTTCGGAAAGCCATATTTGGGTATTTTCAAGCGTAAGATCAAAATCAGACATCGTAACTTTGGGGAAATCTTCAAGAGAAAGAAGCTTAAATGGCATAGATAAATCCTTTGAAATAATAGAGTGATCGTTACATTAATAATGTGTCGTATTTTATCGTGCTTTATTGAAAAAGAAATAAAAAAGGATGCTAAGAGCATCCTTTTGAGTAAATATTGATCTTATTTTGCTAGAAGAGATGGCGTGAATTAATCATCCCAGCAATCTGTACCTTTTAAGCCTTTAATATTTTTCGCTTTAAATACAGGATCTTTTCCTTCTTTGAGTTGACGGTAAAAGTCATTGGCAACTTTAAAAGCAACGTTGCCGAGAACAGCGATCACCACAAGGTTAATAATCGTCATTAAGCCCATGAAAAGATCCGCTAATCCCCAAACTGTTTTCATGCTCATCATCGCCCCAAACATTACCATTACGAGCACTAATAAGCGATAAATTAAGAGCGCAGAAGAGTTGTTTTGGATAAACTCGATATTGGTTTCGCCATAATAGTAGTTACCAATAATGGAGCTAAAAGCGAAGAATAGAATCGCCACAGAGATGAAGTAACGTGCCCAATCACCGACTTGGAGTGCTAATGAATGTTGCGTTAAAATCACGCCATCACCATGTTCACCGCCGGCATAAAGACCAGAAAGAAGGATAATAAAAGCTGTTGCAGAACAGACGATAATGGTATCGAAGAAAACACCTAAGCTTTGTACTAATCCTTGTTTAGCAGGATGAGTAACGTTCGCAGTTGCTGCGGCATTGGGCACTGATCCCATTCCTGCTTCGTTTGAGAATAATCCACGGCGAGCACCTTGCATGATTGCAATACCTAATCCACCGCCGGCAAACTCTTTAAATCCAAAAGCGCTCTGCACAATAAGAGAGAACATTTCTGGAACTTTCGTGATATTGATTGCGACGACATAAAGTGCGATTCCGACATAGAAGATTGCCATCACAGGAACACAGATTTGTGTAAAACGAACGACTCGGCGAACGCCTCCAAAGATGATGATGCCGGTAGCAATTACTAACACACCGCCGATAATTGCGGTATCAAAGCCAAAGACTGAGCTAAATGATTGGGCGATGGTATTTGATTGTACTGAGTTAAAGATAAAACCAAATGTAATGGTTAGGAGGATGGCGAATATGACGCCGAGTTTATTCCAGCCTAGTGCTTTCTTCATGTAGTAAGCAGGACCTCCACGGAAGTTGTCGCCATCTTTGACTTTATAAACTTGTGCTAAAGTACTTTCAATAAAGGCGGTAGACATTCCTAAAAGTGCGATCATCCACATCCAAAAAACAGCACCAGGTCCCCCGACAGCAATAGCTAATGCAACACCGGCAATATTTCCCGTTCCAACGCGACTTGCGGCACTAATGGTAAAAGCTTGGAATGCTGAAACGCCATCATTGCCGGGATTTTTTTCTACTGTGACTCTGAGCATTTCTTTGAAGAGTCTAATCTGAATAAAGCGTGTTCTAATGGTGAAATAAACGCCTAAAGCGAGTAGAAAGGCGATTAAGATGTAAGTCCAAATAAAGTCGTTCATTGGACCGACTAGCCAGTTGATAAAGCTCATGGTTATTCCTCGTTTCTCTACAGATTTTAGACAAAAGACCCTATAGGATAATTCTCTTAAGCATAGAAATCTAGAAAAAATTGCAGATGGGTTATTGGTTTTTTAAATAAAGATCGATCTTATAAATGCGGTAGAAATATGATTAATAATTCTTTAAGGGGCATTATTAGGCGATTATCAGGTTTTAAATAGGGTAGCTTGCTCATAAAAAAAGAGCAACTATATTGAGTTGCTCTTTCTCTATTTTTGATTCGCTATTTTTAAATTCTCTGATGTTTTAGAGATTTCTTTAGAAATTATAGCGCTTCGATTTTTATAAGTTGCTGTTTTAACTCTTGAAGTTGATTCTCTGCATCTTGTAACTTCGCGCGCTCACCTTCAACAACATGTGCAGGGGCTTTGTCTGTAAATCCAGGATTCGATAGCTTTCCTGATAATGCTTTGATCATCGGCTCAATTTTCCCAATCTCACGGTTTAAACGTGTGAGCTCTTGTGCTTTATCAATTAATCCTGCAAGCGGAATTAAAAGGCGCATTTTGCCAATCACAACCACTGCTGATTCTGGTGCATTGCCTTCTACTTTCGTGAAGCTTTCTAAGCGGCCCATGCGTTGCAAGAAATTCATATTTTTCTCGATACGTTCAAGGTCTTGCTCTGAGGCATTTTCATAAAGTACATCAAGCGGTTTGCCTGGTGAGATATTCATCTCCCCACGAATACGGCGAACGGCTAATAGCACATCTTGCAGCCATGTCACTTCTGCTTCAAGTGCGGTGTCACGCGCATTGATAGCAGGGAAGCTCGCAATCGAGATACTCACGCTGGTTTTAAAGCTAGGAGCAATCTCTGTGAGTTTCTGCCAGATCTCTTCAGTGATATACGGCATAAATGGATGTAAAGCTTTGAGGATTGAATCTAATACCGAGAGAAGGTTGTAGCGAGTTGCCGCTTTCTCTTCATCGCTGTAATCGCCATTTAAGATCGGTTTTGTAAGTTCTAAATACCAGTCACAGAATTCGTGCCAGATAAAGTCATAAAGCGCCGCAGTAGCAAGGTCAAAACGATAACCTTCCACATGACGATTAACTTCAGAGAGCATATGGCTCAAGCGTGAATTAATCCAGAGATCGATATGCGATAATTTCTCACTATTTTCACGAACATCTTTCTCTTCAGTATTCATAAATACGAAACGTGAAGCGTTCCAGATTTTGTTACAGAAGTTGGAGTAACCTTCGATGCGACCGACATCAAAGATAATATCGCGACCATTTGTCGCCAGTGATGTAAAGGTAAAACGAAGGGAATCCGTACCGAATGCTTTGATTCCTTCAGGGAAGTGACGGCGAGTATCTGCTTCAATGCGAGCTGCCATTTGTGGTTGCATTAAGCCAGTTGTGCGTTTTGCCACGAGTGATTCAAGATCAATACCATCGATTAAGTCGATTGGATCTAAGACGTTTCCTTTCGATTTACTCATCTTCTGGCCATCTTGGTCACGAACGAGTCCATGGAAGTAGACTTCTTTGAAAGGAATCTCATCCATGAAGTGCAGACCAAACATGATCATACGCGCAACCCAGAAGAAGATGATATCAAAGCCAGTGACAAGTACTGAGGTTGGATAGTAAGTTTCGAGCTCTTTGGTTTTTTCCGGCCAGCCAAGCGTTGAGAAAGGCCAAAGTGCTGATGAGAACCAAGTATCTAAAACATCTTCATCTTGCGTTAAAACAACATCTGCTGCGATATTGTTATCACGGCGAACTTCCGCTTCATCTTTGCCAACGTAAATATTACCATTAGCATCATACCAAGCAGGAATACGATGACCCCACCAAAGTTGACGTGAAATACACCAATCTTGGATGTTGTTCATCCATTCAAAGTAGGTATTTTCCCAGTTTTGCGGAATGAATTTAATGTCTTTGTTCTTAACTGCTTCAATCGCTGGTTTTGCTAATGTTTTTGCATCCACAAACCATTGATCCGTTAAGTAAGGCTCAACGATTTGATTGGTGCGATCGCAGCGAGGAATCATGAGTTTATGCGGTTCGATCTTGTCGAGTAATCCCGCTTTTTCAAAATCTGCAACGAGTTGTTTGCGTGCATCAAAACGATCAAGACCACGGTATGCTGCCGGCATTTCATCATTGATTGCGGCATCATCTGTGAAGATATTGATCATTGGTAAATTGTGACGAACGCCCATTTCATAGTCATTGAAATCATGCGCTGGCGTAATTTTTACACAACCTGTACCAAATTCTGGATCTACATAATCATCTGCAATAATAGGGATTTGTCGATCACAGAAAGGAAGATCAATCATTTTGCCTATATATTTTGCATAACGCTCATCTTCAGGATGAACGGCAACTGCGGTATCGCCGAGCATTGTTTCTGGGCGAGTTGTTGCAACGACTAAGTATTCATCTGTGCCGGCAATAGGGTAGCGAAGATGCCACATTGAGCTCTCTTCTTCATTGGATTCGACTTCGATATCTGAAACAGCAGTTTTGAGGATGGGATCCCAGTTAACAAGACGTTTTCCGCGATAGATTAAGCCATCTTTATAGAGCTCGATAAAGACTTTTTGAACAGCATCAGAAAGACCTTCATCCATCGTGAAGCGCTCTCGTGACCAATCTGGACTTGCGCCCATTCGGCGAAGTTGTTGCGTGATGTTTCCACCAGATTCTTCTTTCCATTCCCAGATACGATCAATGAAAGCATCACGGCCTAAATCATGGCGTGTTTGACCGTTAGCATTGAGTTGTCTTTCGACGACCATTTGTGTTGCAATTCCTGCATGGTCGGTACCTGGTTGCCAAAGGGTATTTTTGCCCTGCATGCGGTTATAACGAATTAAAAGATCCATGATGGTATCTTGGAATGCGTGTCCCATGTGGAGGCTGCCCGTAATATTTGGCGGCGGAATGACGATGCAGTACGGCTCTTTTGAAGTATCTCCACTTGCTTTAAAGAGATCATTTTGTTCCCAAAATTGGTACCACTTTTTTTCAATTTGTTCTGGTTGATAGCTCTGTTTCATCTACTAATTCCAAGTCGTGTAAAAGCATTAAAATAACGCTAAAAAGTATAGCATTAACTTGTGGTTTAGTCGCCCACATACTCCCATATTTGTCTTTCTTAGAAGCAAAAAAAACTAGCCCTAGAGCTAGTTTTTTGCTGAGACCGGTTAATACTATATTATTTTAAGCGGGCTTCAGTGTAAAGAACGTGTTTACGAACAACTGGGTCGTATTTTTTGAATTCTAACTTTTCAGTTGTTGTACGTTTGTTCTTATCGGTCGTATAGAAGTGACCTGTACCTGCTGAAGATACTAATTTAACTTTTTCTCTCATGACCTACTCCTTAGAATTTTTCGCCCTTAGCGCGAAGATCTGCTAAAACTGCGTCGATACCTTTTTTATCAATGGTACGAAGACCAGCTGGAGAGATACGAAGTGATACGAAACGATTTTCGCTCTCAACCCAAAGACGATGTACTTGAAGGTTTGGGAGGAAACGACGACGTGTTCTATTGTTTGCGTGGGAAACGTTGTTACCAGTCATTGGTCCTTTCCCAGTTACTTGACATACTTTACTCATGATTAATAACCCTGATCTTAATTGTAATATTAACCCCGGCCGCCAGCTAAAAAATCTTTATGTGCGGACTGAACCCACGAATTATAGTGGAAAATTCTCCCTATTGCAATAATTTGACGCTAGATTACGAATAGATTTCGGGATTAAGTAAATTTTGTGCCTTTTCGGCTAACAAGTCGGAAAGTATACCAGTTTTTTGCAAAAATTCTAGATGCTGCTGAAATGTTTGCATACCAAATTGCTTGCTTGTTTGAATAGTACTAGGGATTTGAGAGATTTGGTTTTCTTTAATTAGATTAGAAATTGCGCTATTGACCGTCATAATTTCGAATAAAGCATAGCGTTTTTGCTCAATAGTGATTAATTGTTGGGCAATCACTGCTAAAAGTGTTTCGGCAAGTTGTGTACGAACTTCCAGTAGGCGGTCGCTTGGAAAGAAGCTTAAAAGGCGATCTACCGTTTTTGCGGCAGAATTGGTATGGAGTGTGGCAAGAACGAGATGACCTGTTTCAGCAGCTTGCAGTGCGAGATGAACGGATTCCTGATCTCGTAATTCTCCAATGAAGATAATGTCAGGATCGGCACGTAATGCATCTTTGAGTGCTTGATGAAAACCACGAGTATGTTCATATAGTTCTCGTTGTTCGATTAAGGATTTTTCTGATTGAAAGACGCGCTCAATGGGATCTTCAATGGTGATGATATGTTTGGCGGAGGTTTGATTGATGTGATGAATCATCGCGGCAAGGGTGGTAGATTTTCCAGAACCGGTTGCGCCAGTAACTAAGATTAAGCCTCTTTTTTGTATCGTTAGGGATTGTAGGATGGGCGGTGCATGAATAGTTTGTAAAGTGGTAACTGCAGAAGGAATCAATCTAAATACGGCTGTAATGCCTTGCAAACTGTGAAAATAGTGGGCTCGAACGCGAATGTTTTGCGGCAAAGTCGTTAAAGTATACGCAAAGTCGATAGATAAATGCTTTTGAAAATATTCTTTTTCCGCGGAAGAGAGTAAGGGCATTAAGATCGCTTCTAATACCTCTTTCTGCAGGGGTTTTTGCGTGATCGATAATAAATCACCATTTTTTCGGATAAATGCCGGACGATTAGGTGAAAGATGGAGATCTGAAGCCTGTTGTTCGTTCGCAAATTGCAAAAGGTTATGAAGCACTATCATCTCTCCTCTATATAACTTGTGGATAGAGATCGTTAAAAGAGGTAAAGATAGGAGCTGCTTAAAGAGATCGGGGATGTTAATCAGAGAGTTGCTTCGATAACAGGGTTTTAATCTGTGATTCCCATTCACATTTTAGGATACTTAGAATGATCGTATCTCGAAATCGCCCATCCGGCATTAGTGTATCTTGACGCAGAATTCCTTCTTCTGTGGCACCGAGACTCTTCATTGCGGCGATACTGATCTGATTGCTTGCATCTGCTTTAAAGCCGACTCGAAGGAGATTTAATGTTTCAAAAGCATATTGTAAGAGCAGGAACTTACAGTGCTTATTGATGCCCGTTCCGCGAAAATCCTTGCCATACCAAGTATAACCAATGTCGGCATTTCGGTTGTGGTGATTAATATTATATAAACGAGTGCTGCCAATATATTGTTGTAGCTTTTTATCGAAAACAATAAACGGAATGCCGATATTAGCAGTTTTTTGTGTGAGCGCATCTTGGATATAACGATAAAGATTCTCTTTTCCAGCTGCTGACTTTGGGGCAAATTGCCATGTTTCTGGCTCATTGAGGGAAAAGGGCAGAAGAATATCGTAATCATCAAGGGTGAGCGGACGTAATAAGATTCGGTTATTTTCTAAAATGATGTTGTGCATTAGAGTGGTTCCTGAGACTTATTACGCCGGCTTCAATTTTATAGGCTTATGAAAGTTTACCTTTCATTTTGCCAATGATGTCTTGGTAGCTTAATTCGCTATTGAAAATTGCACTCCCGGCAACGAATGTATCCGCGCCAGCATCAGCAATTTCTTTGATATTGAACTCATTTACGCCGCCATCAATTTCAAGGCGAATTTCACGATCTGTTCCGGCAGTTTTTTCATCAATCATTGCACGTAATGTTTTGAGTTTATCAAGACTTGATGGAATGAATTTTTGTCCGCCAAATCCAGGATTCACGCTCATCACTAAAACCATGTCGAGATAATCCCAAACATGCTCAAGAACCGTTACCGGTGTTGCAGGATTAAGCACTAATCCGGCTTTGCAGCCGAAAGATTTAATGAGTTGTAAAGAGCGATCGACATGAAGCGATGCTTCAGGGTGGAAAGTGATGTATGTCGCGCCGGCTTTCGCAAATGCTTCAATCATGCGGTCAACTGGACTTACCATTAGATGCACATCAATCGGTGCAGTGACACCATAATCGCGAAGTGCTTTACAGATCATGGGGCCAAATGTGAGGTTTTCGACATAGTGATTATCCATGACATCAAAATGGATGATATCTGCGCCACCGGCTAATACCGCATCAACTTCTTCACCAAGTTTTGCAAAGTTTGCTGAGAGAATGGAAGGGGCAATCCAGTAAGGTTGTTTCATGATTTTTTGCTCTTTAATAGTAAGTTGTAACAACGATCTTTATCAGGTGACAAAATATATTAAAAATATCAGTTTGTCGTTGATTGATTAATAGTGTTTTTTATAAAAACCGTTTTTTGAGATGATGAGGGGATGGAATTAAGAGAAATCTTTATATCGTGATATTCACTTAATATTCACCAAATATTTATCAAAGGTGTATCAAAAATAAAAAAGGTGAATGTTTATTTCAACATTCACCTTTCTATTTTATCTTGCCATGGGCAATTGTGCTATCTCATTATGCCATTTTAGCAATGACACGATCCATTGCCGCAATTGTTGCATCTAAATCTTCATAGCTGTGCGCGCTTGACATAAAACCGGCTTCAAAAGCGCTTGGTGCTAAGTAAACACCTTCTTCTAATAAGCCTTGATAGAATGCTTGGAAGAAAGGAATATCTGATTTCGTTGCATCAGAGAAGGTTTTCACCTCATCATTTGTGAAGAACAAACCAAACATGCCGCAGACATGATTGGTGCTAAGCGGCTTGTTGTGTTTTGCAAACACTTCTTTGATCCCTTTTACAAGGTAATCCGTCTTCGCTTCGAGATCTTCGTAGAAACCCTCTTTAGAGATAAGCTCTAAGGTTTTAATGCCGGCAGCCATTGCCACAGGATTTCCTGATAATGTTCCCGCTTGATAAACGGCGCCATTGGGAGATAGATGATCCATAATCTCTTTTTTACCACCAAACGCCCCAACAGGCATTCCGCCACCGATCACTTTTCCAAATGTTGAAAGATCTGGCGTAACACCGTAAAGACCTTGCGCTGAATGTTTATTCACGCGAAAACCTGTCATGACTTCATCAATGATGAATACAGAACCCGCTTTATCACACTCTTCACGAATCGTTTCTAAGAAACCTGGTTGTGGTGGAATACAGTTCATATTGCCGGCAATCGGTTCAATGATGACGCAAGCGATCTCTTGCCCATATTTTGCGAAAGCTTCCTTAACAGCTTCAGGATTGTTAAATTCGATTACAATTGTATGTTGTGTTAAATCAGCAGGAACACCTGGAGAAGATGGTTCGCCGAAGGTTAAAAGACCAGAACCTGCTTTGACTAAGAGTGAATCAGAATGACCGTGATAGCAGCCTTCAAATTTCACAATTTTATCACGACCGGTATAACCACGCGCGAGGCGAATTGCGCTCATTGTCGCTTCTGTTCCGGAGCTTACCATGCGTACCTGATCCATTGATGGAACGAGTTCTAAAACGCGTTTTGCTAATTCTGTTTCTGATACTGTTGGCGCACCAAAAGAGAGACCATTTTTAGCGGTTTCAATAACGGCATCTAAAACCTCTGGATGTGCGTGACCCACAATCATGGGACCCCATGAGCCCACGTAATCAATATATTTTTTTCCAGCTTCATCATAAACATAAGCGCCTTCGCCTTTTTTAAAGAAAACAGGCGCGCCACCAACTTGTTTAAATGCGCGAACAGGTGAGTTCACACCGCCTGGAATATATTTCTGCGCTTCTTGGTATAACTCGTCAAATTGACTCATAAAAGATGTCCCTTGTAGATAGATTTAGATGTGACAAAAATGATTATCTTATTATGGAGCTAAATCTTCATTTGTTCAACAGGCGGAAATTCACTACAATAGCGGGAGTAATTAATTAGAAGGAATCTGTATGATCGCTGAAGTAAAAGATAAGTTAGTAAATGGTTTAGATGAGATGAAAGCTATTAATCCTCTCGCATTTGACGTGGAAGGGCTTGTAAGCTATGCAGATTGGGTTGTTGTGGCTTCAGCTAACTCAGGTCCCCATTTAAAGGCTTTAGTGCGTAAAGCAGAAGAAGTAATGCTGAAATCAGGGATTAAGCCAATTGGTGTTGAAGGTGTGAATACAGCTTCAGATTGGATTTTAATCGATTTTGGCGATATCGTTTTGCATCTTTTAACAGAAGAGAAGCGCGATTTCTATAATCTTGAAAAGATCTTTGTACGCGCTGAGTAATTTTATTAACAGTTTTTAGAGAGTTTTCATTCTCGAATTTAGAGCAGGACGGTTGAATTTCCGTCCTGCTTGCGTTTTATGATTTGAGTTTGAAGTCATATGTTATATCAACGATGGAAAAGGATTGAGGATGATTGTTTACCTCATCGCTGTCGGTAGTAATATGCCGGCATGGGTTAAAACAGGGTTTGATGAATACGCGGGAAGATTGCGCCATGATGTGGAGCTTAAACTTATTGAAGTGCCAGCGTTGGTTCGCAAAAAGAATTCAGATGTGAAACGTATTTTGAAAGAGGAGGGGGATAAGCTCTTAAAAGCCATTCCCAAAAACTGTTTAATTGTCGGCTTAGATGTGGTCGGTAAAGAAGTAACTACGCCAGAATTGAGTAAACGGATGGAATCTTGGATGCAATCAGGGCAAGATATTGCTCTTTTGATCGGTGGTCCAGAAGGGTTTTCGCCGGAGATTAAAGCATTATTTCAGCAGTCACTCTCTCTTTCTAAGCTCACATTGCCGCATCCAATGGTGCGCGTGTTGATGGCGGAGCAACTTTTTAGAGCGTGGAGTATTATCAATAATCATCCATATCACCGCGAATAGATTGCAATGATTTATTTGTAATATCCCTAAATTAGGGTTAACACATAATTTTCTCTCAATACAGAAATAACAAAACATACAAAACTAGTTTGGTATGTTTTGCGGCTTTGATACCATATGTCGCATGCAACATGATGAATTGATTCATAAGTTTAATTTGAGCATGTGACATACATTATAAATATCGATGGAAGTATCGATACAAAATCAAGAGCAGAGTGACACAGTTTTTAAGAGCTGTGTTTGTGTGTAAATCTAATAAATTCGATCGATCAAGATCGATGAATGAGGGATTATGAAATTTTTTAAGAAAATGACATACCTTTCTTTCCTGAGCCTATTGCCCTTTATGAGTCAGGCGGCTGATGGGGAAAAAGTATATATGAAAGGCGGTGAAAACCCGATGGCAATTGCTTGTATGACTTGTCATGGTATGAAAGGGGAAGGATTACCTGCCGCAGGATACCCGACATTAGCAGGAAAGCCAGCAGCATATCTATCAAAACAAGTGAATGACTTTAAATCTGGCAAGCGTAAACATCCGGTGATGGATAGTATTGCGCCGGCAATTTCCGATGAGGAGCTTGTAGCAGTATCAAGTTATATCGAAGCATTACCTGTGCCAGAACTTCCAGTGATTCCACGGGCAACGCAGCCAAAAGATTTAGGCAGCCAATTAGCGCTTCGTGGTGATTGGAGTCGTAATATTCCAGAGTGTGTTGCTTGTCATGGTCCTGGTGGTGTTGGTGTTGGAACAGCATTTCCAAAGTTAGCAGGACAGAGTGAGCTCTATATTGTGAATCAGATGAATGCTTGGAAAAATGGGGATCGCCAAAACGATCAAGCAGATCTTATGGGGCATATTGCGCGTTCTTTAAATGATGAAGAGATTAAAGCGGTTGCCGCTTATTTCTCAAAAATTGGACAATAGGGGAGTTTGTTTATGAAAAAGCTTTTAATGACATCAGCACTTTCTCTATTAATGTTATCTACGGTTTATGCGCAAACAGGAGTTGTATCAATGGATGACCAATCTCAGATTCCTCATGCACCAGTCATTGCTGCAGGTGAAGAGTATCATCAGCCACCATTAGATAGTGAAATTCCGAATAATGCTTATGGCGATATGATCCGTAAAGGTCAGGCGATTTTTGTGGATACTAAGCGCGAAGTTCCTGAATATGTCGGAAATGGCATGAACTGTGTCAACTGTCATATGGATCAAGGAAAGATGGCAAATGCAGCACCATTATGGGGCGCTTATCCGATGTATCCAGCTTATCGTAGTAAAAACAATAAAGTGAATACTTATGCCGAGCGTATCCAAGGATGCTTTGAATTTAGTATGAATGGTACGGCACCCGCTGCTGATAGTGAGGCGATGACGGCATTAATCACTTATTCCTACTGGTTAGCAACGAATGCACCAACAGGCGTTTCATTGCCAGGTCGTGGTTATCCTGAAGTAAAACAGCCAGAAGAAGGTTACAGCATAGAGCGTGGCGAAATTGTTTATCAAGAGAATTGCGCAATTTGTCATGGTGATGATGGATTAGGACAAATGGTCGGCGAATATTATGTATTCCCACCACTTTGGGGAAAAGACTCTTATAACTGGGGCGCTGGTATGCATCGTATTAATACGGCAGCAGACTTTATTAAAGCGAATATGCCGTTGGGTAAAGGTGAATCTTTAACAGATCAACAAGCTTGGGATGTTGCTGCTTTCATGAATAGCCATGAGCGCCCGCAAGATCCACGTATTATTGATGGTTCTGTTGAAAAAACACGTGATCAATATCATGCTAATGATGGCGTGAATCTTTATGGCGTTGAAGTCAATGGGAAAATGTTAGGTCAAGGCATCTAATGATCATCTGATATTTGATTGAAGTAATGTGAGAGAGAATTTGCCATTTTTTT
>DXHP01000124.1 GCA_019113305.1 Candidatus Ignatzschineria merdigallinarum
ATGTGGATATCGTCGATAGCGAAACGATCATTGTCGGCAATGATAATAACTTGCCATTTTCTAGCAGTCGAGAGCCTAATAAGGCGGATGATAACGAATTAATTTTGTTAAATGTGAAGTCGTTATTAGAGGTGAAGTAAAAAAATAGCTTATTTCTAGCGATAAAGCAGCCTTATATTGGCTGCTTTTTTTTATTACGTTAGTATCAGTTAATGTGATTAGAGGTAATAAAAGTATTGTTTTTGGAGAGGGGAGAGGTTTGGAGAAAATATGTAATATTCAGGGGTGTAAACGTAACACTTTTGAAGATAGTAATGAATGTATTCTTCATTGTAATAAGATTAATTATAATTTTGTTTTTGAAAGTGAAGAGGTACAGAGAAATTTTTATGATGAGTTGATTAACTATTTGATTGAGATTGTGAAAGAGGAGAAGTTAAGGAATCCTAAAAAGGATATTGATGATCTAGTATCCTATCTGAAGGAAAATTCTTCTAAAGAAACTTTTCTTGAGCATAATAAAGATAAATATTTTAAGTTGAATTATATATTTTTCCCAGAACTAGGGATAAGTAAGTTTAATTATCTAAATATATTAAAAAACTTTGATAGTCTACACTTTAATAAGTGTAAGTTCGTAGTTAATAAGCTAGATTTAGGTAAGGCGAGAGTGTTTTATGACGGGTGTGTATTTTGTAGCCAGTGGAATATTATCAGTACAAATCTTTTAGAAGAAAAGAATAACGTAATTTATCAAAATTGTACTTTTAGAGATCAAGTTCAAGTTTTTAAATTGGATAATGAGGATGGAGTAATAGATTATTCTTTATTTCATGATTGTAGCTTCGATGTCGCTTTAAATTTACATGGGATGACTTTTAAATCAGAGTTATTTAATAACAGCTCTAAAAAAGAGCAGAGCCTACCTTTATTATCGATAGATAACTGTACTTTTGAACAAAACTTTATATTAAATAAGTTGATAGCTGATTGTTTGGTTATCAAGGATGCTTATTTTTTATCTAAAGTGGAAATTAAGAATAGTGAAATACATATATTTAATTTAGAAAATACTAATTTTCATGGTTTGTTTGATGCATATGGCTCTAAGTTTGGAGAGTTTAAAGCTTTCAAAAGTATTTTTAGAGATTTTGTTGGTTTTGAGCTCTGTAAGTTTTCTGTATTGCAGGAGGACTTCATATCAAAGGTTGCTGTATTTCAATATGTGACCTTTTTAAGTTTTACGAATTTTAGAAATACAATTTTTTATGGTGGGCTAAATTTAGAAGATGCTAACTTGAAAGAACCACCTAACTTTTTAAATATAGAATTGAAATCTAACAATACGAATCGAGAGACTTTGAGGATTATTAAAGACTCATTTGATAGAGTTGGTAATCATATTGAAGCTAATAAGTTTTTTGTTTTAGAGATGGAAGAATATAAACGAGAGCTTCATACAAAATCGAAGGAAGGAGAGCGCTCATTTCAAGAACGATTTATTTATTGGTTTAATGAAAATACTTCATGTTTTGGTCAGAGTTATGTTTTACCTATATATTGGATTTTTATATTGACAAGTATGTACTCTATTACAGTACATATGCACAAAGAAAAACAATGGAATCTAGGGATTTGGGGATTGGATTATATTGCTCAATATCTAACTCCATTTAAAGATGCTTTGGTGCCAGGAATGGAAGCAGTAAGTGTGATTTTTTATATAATATTGTCTACATTAATTTGGCAGACAATAGTTGCGGTTAAACGCTATACAAAGCGTTAATAGCTATCTACAATTCCTTATTTTGATATATACGTAGTAGTTCCGCTTTTATCTCTTGGAGATTAGCTTGAGGTTATTAAAAAGAAAGCTGTTCAGGGTTAGTGCTGAACAGCTTTTAAAATCTCTATAGAACCATGTGATGAGTGAATATGATCATTTGGAGGAATGATACTGATTATATAGAGAGGCTGCTAATAACAGGGAAGAGGATTGAGGGCTAAAGTGGTTTATGCTCTTTTTATGGCGAAAGCCAGCATGAGGAAGTTGATTCCTCGCATGAGTAATTCAACGCCTAAGAAAAGACCTAATAACCATAATGGTGATGTCGGATTATTGAGAATTAAAATGCCGGTGATAAATAGTAGAACTCCCGACATTAAAATCCATCCCCATCCAGAAAGTTGTTTCATTTGGAAAGCATGGATGAAGCGTGAAATTCCGCCAATAATGAGGAAAACGGCGAGTATCCAGGTTAATGCCGTTGCAGTTGCTAATGGGGATTTAAAGGAGAGAATGCCGGCAATAAGATAGAAAATCGCAAAAATAATGCCGCCCCATTTTTGCATACCTTGTAATGTTTTAAAGCTCATAAATAGCTGTATTATGCCGCTAAAAATCATGATAAATCCAAACATATAGACAGATGTTAAAGTGGCAAAAGTGGTGGACCCAATAAATATAAAACCACAAATGGTGAGGAGAATGCCGCTAATCATCAGTAATGCTCGGTGTTGTTTTAATTGTGCAATTAATTGATCTTTAGGTGAAGGCATTGTATCCATAATGTTATCCTTTTAATATCCTATGAATCTTAATGAATGGCTCTTTGAGAGTTTGGAGGTAATCTAACAGATCTCGTTGTGATCAACTATTCGTCTGAGAAATAGGCTCTATTTGTTCAAAATATAACTTCACTTTGTTCTTTAAAACTATATAAATTAAATATATGAAACAGATCTCTCCCTTGTTGTTTGATGTAAAATTATGCTATATCTTTGTCGAAATTTATCGACAAAAAAGCGTGAGCCAAGCTGCTGATATTTTAGGGTTAACGCAGCCGGCAGTGAGTATCGGGTTAAAACGGCTTCGCGAGCATTTTAATAATCCGTTGTTTACACGTATTGGTAATGAGATGCAAGGATCTGAGCTTGCTGATGAGCTTTATCCGAAGTTTGTTGATGCGATAGAATTATTTCAGAGTGTTTACGCTTTTAAAACGGATTTTGATCCACTTCACGCACATACCAAATTCTCAATGATGATGAGTGACATTGGCGATATGATCTTATTGCCAAGCCTTTTAGCATTGGCGCAAGAAAAAGCGCCTTTCGTTGGGTTTCATTTGAGTTCATCGCCTAAAAATCTTAAAGAGAAGATGCAGCAGGGCACTTTGGATTTAGCAGTAGGCTATTTCCCGGAATTAGATGCGGGGTTTTATCATAAGCGTTTGGTGAGCCAATATTATGTAGGGCTTGTGCGTGAAGATCACCCGAGATTAAACTTAATGCAAGCAAACGCTATGGCTTACTTTGCTGAAAAGCATATTGAAGTGATTAATAATGGCAGTGATACATCGCTTTTGGAAATTGAGTTAAGATCAGAATCTCATGAGCGAGATATTGCATTGAGATTATCGAATCATTTAGGCGTTTCTAGATTGTTACTCTCTTCAGATTTGGTGGCAACAGTTCCGGAAATATTGGCCGAACAGCTTTGTAAAGAACAACGATTGCAGATGTTTTCACTGCCTTTTGAATGTTATAACTATCCTATTTATGTTTATTGGCACGAGAAAAGACATAAAGATTCAGATCATATTTGGTTGCGAGAATTGCTCTTTAAAGCAGCTGAAGAAGCCTAAAATAGTGGCAACAAAAAAGCGATTTCAAAATAGATGAATATTTTTGAAATCGCTTTTTAACATTCGTTTTGTAATTTGTAATATTTTCTCTGTAATTTTTGATGAAAATCCCATTGACTGAGAGATCATCGTTTCCATTTACTGATTGTGAAATGATTGATTTATCGCAGATCAAATTCCGCTTCATTTAAAATCGTGAGCGGATCTACTTTTGGCGATACAGAATCAGATACGACAGAAATAACCGTCATCGTCTCTTTGTGACGCTTGAGTCTTTGCCATGAGTGTGGTCTTTCCGGCATTGTTAGAGAATAGATCAGCTCTTGTTGTACAGGATCGATGGTTAAGATCTGAAATGAACTTCCTTCTGGCGCATTATTTCGTAAAAATGCGGCATATTCTTCAAAGTTAAGCGCTGCTTCATGATCTGTTAAATGACCGCCAGTAATCACAACGGTCATATCATGACGCTGAGAATGTTGTGCAAGTAGTGTGCCCTCTGGGGAATGTGTCGAATCAATATTTTTATAACTATTGTCGAGATAAACCGTTGCAATTCCTTGTTTTGAGATGATTTTTTCTTCTGAAAGTGGCTTGAAACGATCGTAAACAAAGAATCCGACAATCACGAGGATGACGGCAATAAGGGAAGCTTTTTTATTACTCACAATAATATTCTCACAATGAATGAAGGGCTAAATTACCTAATCCGATAGTATAAATCAACCCTGCAACAGATAGTAGCGCGCAATAAGGGATTAAATCGAATGTTGGTGATTCAATTCGGGAGAAATAGAGACTGAAGCGGCATCTAAGAAAGCGTGTTCACTAGCGCGTAAGGTCCGATTTTTATTCCAAATAAGATAAACCGGCACATCGGCAACGCCTTGGTAGGGCGGAAGTTTTCTAAGAAGCGATCGATCAAGGGCACTTTTTGCGGCATTATCCGGCAAGCAGCCAATGCCATAGCCGGTGACAATTAAGCGTTGTAATTCCTGTAGGTTATTCGTGATGGCTACTTGTTTGCCGGTAAAGTGTTCCATATCTCGAAATATTGCAATGGGTGAGAGCGCCGCGCCTAATTGTTCACTATCAAATGCGACATAGTCTTGCGCAATAACATCGCTTTTATTGATAATTTGCTTATTAAAAAGCGGATGAGATTTGCCGCAATAGAGTGAATAACGTTGCGGGAGATAGAATAGTTTCTCAATGCCATCGGTGCCTTTAGGTTCTAAAGTAATCCCAATAGCTGGCTGATTATTGGCAATTTTTTTTACAACTTCGGCGTGAGTTGCGGTGGTGATATTGAGATCAATGTTGGGATAATGTTTATGAAAATAGGTGAGCAGATTATCAAAATCATCGGATACCAGTCCGGATACTGACATGATATGTAAGGTATCTTTAATCGTATTGCTTGTTGCCGTCAGTTTCTGTTCAAATTTTACCAGTTTGGAATAGACATCCGTGGCGGTCTTATACAGATTCTCGCCGATCTCTGTTAAAACAAAGGTTTTGTTGCTTCTTTCGATAAGTTTTACTTCTAGCTGTTCTTCGAGCTTTTTGAGATTTTGGCTAACTGCTGATTGGGTAATGTTGAGTTTGAGTGCAGCGTTACTAATGCTTTGCTCTTCAACGATCACTAGATATGTATGTAGAAGTGTCCAGTTTAACTTCTCTATTTTCATGATTTCTCCTCATTTTATTATGGTTATCGCAGTAGTGTATTAGAAAAAGTAATGTTTAGCATTAAAATTTATCGTTTGAAAAAAGATCGAAAGATATGGATAAATAAGAATGCCCTTTGAGAGGAAAGGGTTGTAATTTTAAAACAAATAGAAGGTGGAGGGTGGTATGTCAACCACAAAGAAACAACCGGTGCGTGCATCTTTAGCAGCGTTCCTAGGTACCATGATTGAATGGTACGATTTTTATATTTATGCATTTGCATCAGCGATGATCTTCGGCTCACTCTTTTTTGAAACAGAGAGTGCTTTTATTGCCACGATGGCATCTTTTGCTACATTTGCGATTGGCCTGTTAGTGAGACCACTAGGCGCAGTGTTCTTCGGACATTTAGGTGATAAAATTGGTCGTAAAAAATCGCTCGTGATTACGCTTTTCATGATGGGAATCTCAACAATTGGGATCGGTTTTTTACCAACATATGCGCAAATTGGTGTGGGTGCGCCAGTGCTGTTAATTATCTTGCGTATTATTCAAGGGTTATCCGTAGGTGGAGAGTGGGGCGGCGCTGTATTGATTGCCGCAGAACATGCGCCCGCAAATCGTAAAACATTCTTTGCATCATTTGCGCAATTAGGATCACCAGCGGGTCTGATTTTAGCCACGATTGCCTTTAGATTAATTTCAGGAATGGATGATGAAGCACTCTATAGTTATGGTTGGAGATTGCCATTTTTAGCAAGTTTTGGGCTTTTAGTTGTGGGTTATTTAGTGCGTCGTAGCGTCAATGAATCGCCAGAATTTGTGGAAGCGCAGAAGAAGGCAGAACAAGAACGTTTAGAGAATAAAAATCAGCCAGAAGTTGCGCCATTTAAAGAGCTTTTTGCCAAGATGCCGAAAGTGATCTTATTAGCGATTGGTGCGAACGTTTTAGGAATTGCCGGCTTCTACTTTGTGAATACGTTTATGTTGTCGTATACGACCGCTTATTTGAAAATGGATCGTACATTGATTTTAAATGTGCTTTTGGTGGTTTCATTCGTCCAATTCTTTAGTCAGCCAATTAGTGCGTTGATAGGAGAGAAGTTTAATAGTTATAAATTCCTTCTATTCACATCATTTGTCTGTATTTTCTCGCCTTATTTGATGTTCACGCTCGTTGATACACAAAATCCGACAATGATGGTGGTTGGAATCTCTATTACTGTGATTTTCATGGCGGGTTATTACTCGGTTATTGCCGGTTTCTTAACGACATTATTCCCAGTACATCTTCGTTATACGGCGATTTCTGTAGCGTATCAATTCTGTGGGGCGATTGCCGGCGGACTAACGCCATTGATCGGAACGGCGCTTGCAGAAATGTATGCAGGATCATGGGTGCCACTGGCGATTTTCTATAGCTTTATTAGCTTCTTAACGCTCGCTTGTGT
>DXHP01000125.1 GCA_019113305.1 Candidatus Ignatzschineria merdigallinarum
TACAGCCGATATTGGTCATCAATATCGGCTTTTTTATCTCCGCATTTTATTCTGTAATAAGGCATAGAATTATCGTTGTCGCTATTTCGCTGGGAAGAAAGCTTGGCTTATATGCTTTTATCAATCATTACCGGCAACCGATTGCGAAAATCCCGCAAATATTCTCCTCAGCAATAGAGCTGTTTTTAATGATATTCGTTGAAGCAATAATCGCTAGAAACACGCACCACTTCGGCATCAAATGCCAAGATCCTCAAAAAAGTTGGATTTTATGTATCTCTTTTATCAATAAAAGCCCTCTTTTTTTCAAATTATGATAATAATGTAAGCAATCAGATTTTTTTTAATCATCTTCAGTGTTGCCGCACTGCAAACATCGAGAATCCTCGTCCTATTATGACCATCATTCTCACTCAATATAATGAGCGAGCGGCACACTATTTGTGAATTCAGGAGGAATTATGGCTCGTGAGAGTTGGAGTAATAAACTTATCTATATCTCTACCGTTGCCGGTGCAACCATTGGATTTGGTGCAACTTGGCGTTTTCCCTACTTAGTCGGGGAAAATGGTGGCGGCGCTTACCTGTTAGTTTTCTTTATTGCCATGTTAGTGCTCGGCGTACCGATGCTCGTTGCCGAACACTTAATTGGTCGCCGTCTACATACTAACGTTGTCGATGCCTTCAGTGGCGAAGGGTTAGATCGCCCAATCTCCAAACTTTGGAAAGGAGTCGGTATTATTGCCATACTAGGTGCTTTTGGAATTCTCGCCTACTACATGGTGCTTGGTGGCTGGGTAATGAGCTATATCGGCGGCATCTCCCTCGGCGAAATTGATCTTGCAACGCCCTTAAGTGCAGAAACAGCAAAAAACTTCTTTGAAACATCTACCAGCAGTCCTTGGAAGATGATTCTCTACACCTTTATTTTTGTGGCTGTAAACTACTATATTCTGGTCAAAGGGATTATAGATGGTATCGAGCGTGTTATTCGTTGGGTAATGCCGCTCTTCTTAATTCTTGTTTTAGCATTAATGATCCGTGCGCTCTTTTTACCAGGAGCGATGGAGGGCGTAAAATTCTACATTATTCCTGACTTTAGCAAGATTAACTCCCAAGTCATTTTGCTCGCTCTAGGGCAAGTATTCTTCGCTTTAAGCATCGGTTTTGGCGTAATGGTTACTCTTTCATCCTACTTAAGCAAAAAAGAGAATATTGTCGGTATTAGCATCAGTGCCGGCATTATTAATACGTTAATTCCTCTTGCAATTGGATTTATCATCTTCCCAGCACTTTTCTCAGCAGGGATTGAACCTGCATCGGGACCATCACTTGTTTTCCAAGTATTACCGGCGGTGTTCTCCACCATTCCATTTGGCGCTTTTTTTGCAGTCCTCTTCTTCTTACTGCTTCTCCTTGCGGCTTTAACGACATCATTAACCATTTATGAAGTTGCAATTACAACGCTCATTGAGAAGTTCAAAATGACCCGCCCTGTGGCAACTTTCCTGACATTGGCGGTGATCTTTATCTTCGGTAACGTCCCAAGTATTTTGGCGGATAGCGTTTGGAATGATGTCCGTATTTTCGGCATGAATATCTTCGATGCCTTCGACTATATTAGTGCAAATATTCTCTTTATTACCACAAGCCTCTTATCTGCAATCTTTATCGGCTTTGTCTTAAGAAAGAAAGTATCGCTCGATGAAATGACCAATAACGGCGAGATCAACCACAAAATTGCGCCGCTCCTTTTTTATCACATCAAATTTGTGATTCCGGCACTCATTCTCATCATTTTTGCATTCTCATTTGCTTAAATAACTTAGGGTTTACGAGATCCTTTAACCATAATATCAGCACTGTTGATCCTATCAGCAGTGCTTTTTTATATCCTAAACTCCGTCTAAAATTGTTTAAGTCAATATGACTTATAAAACCAATACACCTGAGAAGAGCGCTTACATGTTTCTATCGATTAAGTCCCAGCAGGTCCGATGGATCCTCTCTTAACAATCATTCATAATGGATAATGACCATCATCATAGAACCATTTACCATAACTGCTATGATTGTGGGATTAATACGTCAATAGTGAGATTTCTGATGAATGAAAATTCCTTGCAACCTTCTCAATCCAATAATGATTATCATCCTCAGCTTGATGGACTAGGTGGTTGGCTGATCATCCTCGCGATCTCTATTTTAATCTCTCCGATCATTCTTTCTTACACCATTATCGATGCGATTTCAGAACTACGTCCACTCTGGGAGCCTTTAACTAGCCCACAATCCCCTTACTATATTGATGGGCTAGCCACATTGGTGACCACTGAGCTGACGGTGAATGCGCTCTTTACACTTTTATTTCTCTATATCATTTTTTTATTCTTTACCAAACACCGGTATTTCCCCAAATTCCTCATATTTGCACTTGTTACGAATCTCCTGTTTTTATTAGTCGATGATTTCTGGGTCAAAATGATTTTAAGTCCTTACACAGAAACAGATGATCCTGAAGATCTTCGCGATATTCTCCTTTCTGGCATTCGCTGCGTTATTTGGATTCCTTACTTATTAAATTCTAAACGCGTAAAATCCACCTTCCGCCATTAATCCATTCATAAGATTTAAGAAGCTCTATAACTCGTCACTGACGCGCAACTAATAATACTATATGGGATCTCGAAAACTTCACGCTGATGGATATCGCTATCGAAAAAGTATTACAATATCCACAAAAACCCATAAAAAAAGCTCCCAAAATTGGGAGCTAAATACCAATACCTTCGACAATCACCATCATGACTTCTTAGTTAATTTCGCCCGATTTAAACCTAATGAGTTAATCAGCACGCTCACCGAACTAAATGCCATTGCAGCACCCGCTAAGATTGGACTTAGCAAGCCAAATGCTGCAAATGGAATCCCTACGGTATTATAGATAAATGCCCAGAATAAATTCTGTTTGATCTTTCTCATCGTCAATTCAGACAGACGAATCATGCGTGCAAGATTGATCAAATCGCCATTCATAATAGTGACATCCGCAGATTCCATCGCGATATCTGTTCCGGTTCCCATTGCAATCCCCGCATCCGCTTGTGCCAATGCCGGCGCATCATTCATACCATCACCAACCATTGCAACAATACGACCTTTCGATTGCAAATCTTTCACCACAGAGGCTTTATCTTCCGGCTTTAATTCCGCGACGATTTCAGCCGGCATCAATCCCACATCAACCCCAATTTTTGCCGCTGTACGCGCATTATCGCCCGTTAACATCACGACATTAATCCCAAGTGCTCTTAAGTTTGCAATCGCCTCTTTTGAGCTTGATTTCACAGGATCGGCCATCGTGATCACCGCTAATGCTTGCTGTTCATCACTGAGCATCACGGCAGTTTCTCCCATGGATTCATGCTTTGGCACAATTTCCGCAAATGGATGATAATCAACCTTCATCTCTTCCATTAATCTTGGAGAACCGACAAAGTAACGTTTGCCTGCCACTTCCCCTTGCAATCCTGCGCCAACTAACGCTTGGAAATTCTCAATACGAGATTTCGCAACAGATTGCGCCTCACCATATTCAACAATCGCTTTAGCTAACGGATGTTCTGAATGAGACTCTAAGCCAACTAAAATGGCGAGCAACTCTTCTTGAGATAAACCACTATCTTGACGCGTTTCAAAATGCATGACTTTAGGCGAGCCTTCGGTAATTGTGCCCGTTTTATCCAGCACAATCGTATTGATCTTTGAGGCTCTTTCTAAAGATTCTCCATTCTTAATCAAAATGCCATTACGCGCACCAACCCCAGTTCCGACCATAATCGCCGTTGGTGTTGCCAATCCAAGTGCACATGGACAAGCAATCACGAGCACTGCAACACTGTGCATAATCGCACTTCCCCAATTTCCAACAATGCCGTATGTCACAAACAAAGTGATAATCGCAATCACAATCACTGCCGGCACAAAAATGGCGGACACTTGGTCAGCGACTTTTTGAATCGGTGCTTTACTGCCCTGCGCATCATTCACCATCTCAATAATACGAGATAACGTACTTTCACTATCAAGCTTTGTAGATGCCATCACTAAAGCACCAGATTGATTAATTGTGCCACTAAATAGCTCATCGCCGGCGGCTTTATCAATCGGCAAACTCTCACCTGTCAACATACTTTCATCAATCGTGGAGTTGCCGGAAATCACAACGCCATCTACCGGAATCGTTTTTCCAGGATGAACCAACAATTTATCGCCAATCACAACCGAACCAATTGGAACTTCCGTAAAAACTTCAGTGATAGAACCATCCACAGCAACTTCTTCGTCAATACGAATGGCTGTTTTGGCTTGCAACTCCATCAATCCTCGAATCGCCGCACCCGTTTGATTCTTAGCTCGCTCTTCCATGTATTTCCCGAGTAAGATCAAGGTAATAATCACCGCACTCGTTTCAAAATAGAGATGCGATGGATCACCCCCCAGAAAACCGTTATACACACTGTAAGAGAATGCGGCTAAAGTTCCGATAGACACTAACACATCCATGCTTGGAGCTTTAGCACGTAATGATGCCCATGCAGCTTTATAAAAACGTAACCCAACGCCAAACTGAATGGGGGTTGTTAGAATCAATTGCACCCAAGGATTATGCAAAAAGTCGACCCAAGGTGCATGAATTCCCACTAACATTGCGATCATCGCCATCACTAATGGTGCACTTAAAGCAGCACTAACAATCAATGTCGTGCGCATCTTCTTAACGGCTCTCTCTTCGCGCGCAATCAACTCTTCTCGGTGATCATCATCATCTAAAATTGCACCGAAACCCGTTTTCTCAATCGCTTCAATAATCTCTGTTTCATTGGTAATTTGAGGATCAAACTCAAACATCCCCTTTTTACTGGCAAGGTTCACATTAGCTCGATAAACCCCCTCTTTTTTACCAAGGACTCGTTCAATTCTTCCTGAACAGTTTGCGCAAGTCATTCCCGTGATTGCTAACCGAGAAAATTCACGGCTCGCCACTTTGCCATTCGTATCTTGTTCTATTTTGGTTTCCATCATTTATCTCCTACGATTGTTGCAAATGACAGCAACATTGCCCTTTAAAACAATCACATGCAATATCCGTAACACTTTTTGCTTTCGCTTGCATTAAGGTTGCTTCTAATAACTTAATATCCTCGTGAGATAGTTCCCTTGCATCAATCAGTCTTGCGAGTTTTTTCGCTCTATTGCGAGAGCATATATAGCTAAAGAGATCCTTTGCCGCATCATCCCAAGCCATACTTTCCTCGATTGTGGGACGATAAAGATAACGATTGCCGACACTTTTTGTATCAACATATCCTTTCGCCACTAATCGGGATAATAATGTTTTTGTCGTCGTCGGCTTCCACTCACGTTTCTTTTGTAAAACGGTCACAATGTCACTACTTCCAAGCTCACCATTCGCCCAAAGAACCCTCATGACTTCCCATTCTGATGGGGTTATTTCTATTCTTTCCATAGAGATTCCTTTTCATCTACAACTATAGATGACTACAATCATAGATTATACTATTTTTATTGTCTACTATTTTCTCAAATAGTCCTTTTTCATCCCGATGAGTATTGATGGAAACCATAACCTCAATCTTCATTCGATCTGACTTATTCTTCAACGATCGCAAGTTACTTCCCTAATACTTTCGTTAAATGATCCATAAATAATCGCACCTTTGCCGGCACATATCGACTCGTTGGATAGACCAAATGCACCGTTTTTCCGCTCGGGCGAAGATGTGGCAATACCTCCACCACCTTTCCTGCGGCAATATCTTTATCTACGGCATAATCAAAGAACTGCATAATACCAAAACCATGTAGTACTGTTTCATAAGCTCCGACAGAATCACTATGAATCATGCTCGGTTTAAAATGGTACGGCTTCGACATTCCGGCAAAATCCCAGGGAATTGTTTGCCGCTTATGCGGAAAACGAAGCCCGATACATTTGTGCTTCTCAAGATCATCAACCGTTTCTGGCATTCCATATTTTTGAATATATTCCGGTGATGCGACTAACACAGGGATCGCCATATTCACCTTCTTTGCGACCAGTCGATCATCAACTAAATCCCCAATACGAATCGCTAAATCAAACTCATCCTTTGTAAAGTTGATATAACTATTACTCAAGGAAACTTCAATTAATAAAGAATCACTATGCTCTTCGAGAAAATTATTAATTGCCGGCAATAATTTCTTAATGCCGTAACTATTGGGAACACTAATACGAACAATCCCACAAGGCTCAATACTATTCGTGATTTGTCGCTCAATATCACGGATATTTTCCACCGATTCCTTACAGACCGAATAGTAACTTTTCCCCTCTTCTGTTAAACGCATCGAGCGTGTCGAACGATGAAAGAGCTTAATATTCAATTTTGTCTCAAGCCTTGATATTGCTTTACTCACAGCAGATGGCGTAACACCTATCGTAATCGATGCTTCGGTAAAGTTCTTACTCTCCGCCGCTTTACAAAAGATCTGAATATCATTCAGATCCATATCTTGAATTAATTGCATATTCCTATCTCCAATTGATGCCTAAGAGGCATTAAAGAATTTCTAAGCCAATATAGCAAACTTCCTTAAAACCTCTTATGATTAATCTCATCAAGCATTAGGATGAGAGATTATTTCTCCATTACACGACCAAAGGTCGTCTTAGAACGCTCCTAATGTCACCAATTATTTCAACAATGTAATTTCTAACTATTAAAAAAATCTAAGGAGTTATTGAACATGAGTTCATTTATTTCATTAGCAACAAAACGTCGTACAATCTATCATCTTGGCAACAATCTTCCTCAATCAAAAGAGGATATTAACAACATTGTGATTGAAGCATCGAAGCAAGCACCCACGGCTTTTAACTCACAAAGCTCAAGGGTTGTAACACTTTTTGGTGCAGAACATCACAAAGTGTGGGATATGGTTTTAGATGCATTAAAACCGTTATTAGCAGCGGATGTATTTGCCGGTACAGAAGCAAAAGTAAATTCCTTCAAAGCAGGAATGGGGACAATTCTTTATTTCGAAGATGAGCAAGTGGTTGAAGACTTACAAGCACAATTCCCGCTTTATGCCGCAAACTTCCCAAAATGGTCTGAACAAGCACACGGTATCACCGCATATGGCGTTTGGTTAGCGCTTGCTGAAGCAAATATCGGCGTATCATTACAACACTATAATGAATTAATCGAAGCTGCCGTAAAAGCCGCTTGGAACCTTCCTGCAAAATGGACACTCAAAGGACAAATGCCTTTTGGCTCAATCGAAACGCC
>DXHP01000126.1 GCA_019113305.1 Candidatus Ignatzschineria merdigallinarum
CCACAAAGCCCGGCAGCAGCGAAATAGCCTTCTTGCTTGAGAGAAGTCCCTTTGAGTCGTTTAGGGAATAGCAACATTAAGAAGCAAGTTCCCATGACAAAGCGTGTAAAAAGAATCTCAATTGGTGATAGCTCATGCTGGAGCAATACCTTTGTCGAAACGAATGTCGTTCCCCAAAGTAAGATGGTCAACAGCGCTAAAAAATGACCTCTGAGTTCTTGTGGCATGAGTTTTCCTTAGGATAAAAAAGCAGTAGAATCCCTGCTAAAGCATGTAAATAGGTAGATGGGGATCTATTGTAACGTAGAATGGTTTTTTTATAGAGCTGATGATGAAACTTATAATACTCACCTTTTGATAGCTAGATTAGTTAATAGATGGGCTTATAGCATTCTATGATTAGGTGTTGTTTCTATTGTTTCATGAAGCATTGCCGGCATTTTATAACTTTAATCTCTTATCCTTTCACACAAATGACCTGTTTTAGTGTATGCACAATCTCTACAAGATCTTTCTGTGCTGCCATGACATCGTCAATATTTTTATAAGCCATGGGTATTTCATCAATGACTGCGGCATCTTTTCGGCATTCGACACCTTTCGTTGCTTGAATCTGATCCTTAATGGTAAATGTTTTTTTCGCTTCGGTTCGGCTCATTACGCGACCGGCACCGTGTGAACAGGAGTGAAAACTCTCTTCATTCCCTAAACCTCGAACGATAAAACTCTTCGCTCCCATGGAGCCTGGAATAATACCGAGTTCTCCTTTTTTTGCAGAAACAGCGCCTTTTCGGGTAACAAAGATCTCTTCGCCAAAATGCCTCTCTTTTTGTACATAATTGTGGTGGCAGTTTACCGCCATCTCATGGGTTGTGAATGGCTTTTTAATGATAGATCGAATCGCTTTAATGGTATTTTGCATCATCACTTCGCGATTAAGTTTGGCATATTCTTGCGCCCATTCCACAGCGTCGACATAATCATCAAAATGTTCGGTGCCTTCTTTGAGATAGGCCAAATCTTTATTAGGAAGATTGGCGATGTGGGATTCCATATCTTTTTTAGCTTGTTCAATAAAGAAGGTTCCAATAGCATTACCAATCCCACGAGAGCCGCTGTGGAGCATAATCCAGACTTGATTGTGTTCATCAAGACAAACTTCGATAAAGTGATTGCCGGTGCCGAGAGTTCCTAAATGATGGTGGTTATTGGTGTTGCGAAAACGCGGATATTTCTCGACGAGTTTTTGAAATTGTGGATTGAGCTTTGCCCAATATTGATCGACAATTTGTGGTGGATTTTCCCAGCTACCTATATCCCGTTTACCGCGACCAACGGTTCTTCCATGCGGCACGGCTTTTTCAATTGCATGACGAATGGGTGCTAGATTATCAGGTAGATCATCGGCCGTGAGCGACGTTAATACGGCAATCATTCCGCAGCCAATATCAACACCCACTGTTGCCGGAATAATAGCCCCTTTTGTCGGAATGACAGAGCCCACGGTGGAGCCTTTGCCGGTATGAACATCCGGCATTGCGGCAACATGTTTAAAGATAATTGGCAATTGCGCCGTTTCTTCTAACTGTTTTCGGGTTGAAGGATCGACCGGCACATTATGTGTCCACATTTTTATCGGTACACCATTTTTAACTTCAGCGAGAAGGTATGATGTTTTTTCGTTCATGAATGCCCCTTATGAATTAATTTTTTGAGGAAGTATTGCAATGAATATTACCAATAAATCAGATGATTAAGCGTTATGATTTGGGATTGTTCATCCATGATTCATATAGAATTTTTGTTGAATATGATGAATTGTTTAAGTATCGTTAAATACGTTTTAAATCATTGGGTTAAAACGTACTTTTAGGCCAAACTGATGCTATTGGTTATTGATCAGTATAGCGATTTATCATCATAAATACTGTGCTAGGCGAAAATGTGAGTGTTTTTAGGATTGTTGAATCTTTGCGGCAATAGGAAGAGTGGCATAAAAAATCCCTTAATAAAGATACCATGGGCACCATTCTATTAAGGGATTTTAAGTGTTGAAATATCAGGAATGAATCGGTCTTGATGATTTGAGTAATATCTTATTTATTACTCATATTTTGCGCTTGCTCATGGAGATAGATATCCATCTGTGGAAATGGAATCCCAATATTGTTTTGATCTAAGGCACGTTTGAATTGCTCTAAAAGATTCCAACGTACAACAAAGGCATCGGCATTCGTTGTCCAGAATCGTACAATATAATTTAAAGAAGATGCGCCCATCTCATTGAGTTGAATGGTAACGCCTTTATCGTGCAGAATACGAGATTCCGCAGCCACAATATTCCCAAGAATATTTTTCACTTCATCAATATCTGAATCATAAGCAACGCCGACAATGATATCGGTACGGCGATGAGGTTCTCGGCTAATATTGACGATGTTGTCTTTAATAATATTGCTATTTGGAATAATAATCGTGTGTCCATCTGATGAAAGTAGTGTTGTGGAGAAGATTTCAACATGTGTAACCGTGCCTTCAACAGACCCCACTTTTACATATTCGCCGGCTTTTAAGGGGCGGAAAATGACGAGTAAAACGCCGGCAGCAAAGTTTGAGAGCGATCCTTGTAAGGCAAGACCAACGGCTAATCCCGCTGCACCGAGTACGGCAATAATGGAGGTTGTTTGAATACCGACTTTTCCTAGCACTGCGATTAAGGTGAAAGCGATAATCGTATAACGAACCATGGCGGTAATAAAACTGCTGACGGTTGTATCAATTTTACGAAGCGATAGCATGCGGCTAATACCGCGAGATACCCATTTAGCAATCATTAACCCGATAAAAAGGATGAGGATTGCGACGGCAAAGTCGACAACATAATCAATAATGAGATCTTCATTTTTGACAAGCCATCCTGTAGCTTGGTCGAGTGTATCAGTGACATCTTTAGTATTCATAATCTTCCTTTCGTCGTAATAGATAACGTCTATGTTCAGTGAAATAATAACGTTTTATGCTAAATCCTGACAAATGTTTATGGGATCCTTGAGTGAGCGGGTTTGTAGGAACATTTAGCGCATATGTGATGTTAATGCAAACTTGTGCGAAGAATGCATTATAAAGGGGATTATTCCTTACAACTTAATACCGCTTTATACTCCTCTTTCATTGTTGGAGAAAGAATCGTGAGTGTGCCGGATTGAAGTGTGACATATTGATCTTTATAAGCTTCTCGGACATCTAAAGTCATAATGAGGTCTTTCTCTGAATTACTCCAAATGTGCAGATGCTCTGTTTCATAATGGCTGCGATGCAGTTTTACCGGCGTATTTTTTATTTTGATGACAAGATCTTCCGCCTTTTCTCCAACGCCGCGCGCAAGCATAATTTTTTCAGGATTTTCCATGGCAAAAGGTTGAGATAGTGCAATGTCACAACGATGTTTCAGGGCTTTGGCATCAATCAGGGGTAAAGATTCTGCTTCAGAATCAACGGCTTTGCTAGAGAATTTTTCATGGTCATTTTTGGCATTATCACCTTCTGTTAACGTAAATCCTAATGCTAACGCATATTCTTGATCGGTCATTTTTGGGGTGGTGATTGCCGGTGTTTTGGCATGAGCAAAAGAAATGGTAGAGAAAAGCAGAGTGCTGCTGAGGATAGTGCAAAGATATTTCATGGTCGGTTCCATATTTTGAGAAAGGCATTAATAATCCGAAGTCTGATAAGGCTTCTCAAAGGATATTTTACAGGATGTACAGAAAGTTTTTGCAATAAAAAGCTCCTAAAAAATGCTGGTATCTAATGATATTGGAGTCTGAGATAAGGCATTTCTTAGGAGTTTCGTAAAAGTTTTATCAAAATATAGGATATAAAATCTTATGTGTTACCTGCGATTACTGGCATCAATCACGATATTATCTGGATCAATGTTATCGCCGTAAAATGGTTTAACAGCGTTATCGTAAGCCTTATGGAAAAATTCTTGTGCCTGTAATTCTAAAATTTGCGCATTTACCCAATTTAAAAGCTCGGTATTACCTTTTTTGACTGCCGGCGCAATGACATCATCGGGTCCAATTTTTTGAAGAGAAACGGTGAAGTTAGGGTTATTTTTTGCCCAAGCATAAAGTAGAGCATTGTCATGTGCTAAACCAACGGCACGACCATCTTGTAATGCGGCAAAAGCTTCTGAGTTGTGATCATATTTTTGTAGGTTCACTTCCGGATGATTTTTTGCAAAATAGGTTTCTGCGGTTGTCCCTTTATTGACGATAATGGTTTTGCCGTTGAGTTCAGCAATATCGTTAATTGGCGCACCATTAGGGGATACTAAACCGATCGCGACTTTCATATAAGGTTCTGCAAAATCAACTTGTTCACTACGAGCCGGTGTTACCGTAAAGTTGGCAAGGGTAATATCCACTTTATTCGCATCTAAGACATTAATTCGATTTTGCGCTTCTGTTAAGACATAAGTGACTTTATCTTCACTGCCAAAGAGCGCTTTTCCAAGTTCTTTAGCAAGTTCAATATCGTAACCTTGGCTTTTGCCGGCACGATCGACATAACCAAATGGGGGTTTATCACTAAATACGGCGACTCGAAGTTCACCGCGATCTTTCACGGCTTGTAAGCTATTATCGGTTTCTTGAGCGATTGCATTTCCTCCTAAAAGAAGCGATGCGCCGAGTAATAAGGTGGAGAGTTTTTTAGGTAAAGTTTTCATAAAGTTAAATCCTCTAAATGGTATGGTTTTTTTAAGTGTTAAGTTAGCAAGTGTGAATCGATATCTTTCAGTTCTATTAAAATGCTGTTACGTGCACTTTAGAAATCAAAGACGGTTAAAAATTGTTGTGCGCGTTCCGTTTTAGGTGCGGTGAAGAATGTTTCAGGGTCAGTGTTTTCAACGATATGTCCGGCATCCATGAAAATAATTCGATCAGCAACTCTACGTGCGAAATTAAGCTCATGAGTCACTAAAATCATCGTCATGCCATTTTTCGCAAGCTCTTGAATCACCTCTAATACTTCTCGCACCATCTCAGGATCAAGCGAAGCGGTAACTTCGTCAAAGAGCATCATTTCAGGATTCATCGCAAGCGCTCTAACGATCGCGATTCGTTGCTTTTGTCCGCCGGAGAGTTCTCGAGGATAGCTATTTTTGCGGTTCTGTAATCCCACTCTTGTCAGTAGCTTATCGACTTGTTTCAGTACTTCTGCTTTTGCGCGTTTTTGAACTTTAAGGGGGCCTAATAAGATATTATCGAGCACTGTCATATTGGGAAAGAGATCGTAATTTTGGAATACCATGCCAATTTGGCTGCGGATTTTGGTCCAAGAGGTTTTTGCTTGATTGAGTTCCTGCTCATTAAAAACAATAGACCCTGAATTGATGGTTTCAAGCCCATTTAAGCAACGAAGAAAGGTCGATTTTCCGCAGCCGGAAGGTCCTAAAATCACGATCACTTCCCCTTTTTTAACGGCGAGATCGATCCCTTTAAGGATCTCTTTATCAGCAAATGATTTTGTGAGGGCTGTCACTTTTAATAATGGTTTCATACGGTTCTGCTTTAGCGATTAATGATGGTTAGGAATGATTTTTATAGAGTTTGCTGGCAAGTTTCGAAAGGGGATAACAGATGAGAAAAAAGATCAGTAAAATCAGCCCATAAATCCAAAATGGCGCCATTGGATTATTTGTCATTGCGGCATATTCAATAATCTCTTTTCCTACTTTAATCACATCTTGTACGCCAATTAATACGAGTAAAGAGGTTGTCATAATGATTCTTGCCGAAAGATTCAGTGCCGGGGCAATGGCGATTTTAAGTGCTTGGGGAAGTAACAGATAACGAAAAAGTTGAAACGGATTCAGTCCGATGGCTTGCCCTGATTCTCGTTGATGTTTGGGTAAAGATAGGATGCTGCTACGAACAATATCGCTCATCTCCGCAACGCCCCAAAAGCTAAAGGCGAAGATGCCAACGATTCGGCCATTAATATCGATATCAACAATTTTGGGCAAGATGTAGTAAAGCAGATAGAGCAATACGAGCGTTGGTAAAACTCGTACAACTTCTAAATAGAGGCGAAATGGTACTCGTATTAAAAGGCGATCAGAAGTTCTCAAGATGCCAAAAATAGTGCCAAGAAAGAGCGTAATAATAATGGAAATAAACGCAACTTCTAACGTGAAATAGAGTCCGGATAATAGGCGCTCTATCGTGATCCAGTCGAGAATATCAAGCCCCAAATTCTGCATAGCGCGCTCTCTTTTCAATCAAAGTTAATAAAATCGTGAATGGAATGATGACAATGGCATAGGCGATGACGAGGAAAAGGAGATTTTCATTGGTGTGACCATCATTGCTAATAAGATTGATCACAATGGTTGTAATATCTGTACCGGCAATAGCAGTAAATACCGAGGTTTCCTTAAAAAGAAAGATGCAGTTAGCGCCAAGTGCCGGCACGCTATAAGAGAATGCTTGAGGAATAATAATATAGCGAGCCATTTGGAAGCCATTTAAACCGATTGCTTTGCCGGAATCGAGTTGTGAGACAGCGATATGTGAGATACCGCTTTTAAATGCTTCAGCCATATAAGCACTTCCTAATAGAGAAAGACCGATAAGCGCTGTTGTTTCAAAGCTCATGACGATACCAAAAGCACGGGGAAGCCCAAAGTATAGAAAAAAGAGCTGAAGCAGTAAGGGAGTATTACGAAAGAAAGCAATAAATCCATTGAATATCGGCGTTAGAATAGGAACACGATAAAAGATCAGCACGCTCATGAAGATGCCGAGAAGGAGTGCATTTAAAATTCCCCAAAAGGATATTTTGAGTGTGAGCCAAAATGCAGTTTGCAACAGTGGATAGACTTCCTGAAAATAACTCATTTCGAGTTTGTCCTTTAAAAGATCTTAAAGAGGATTTTATAAAATACTTAATATATATGTTTTGTTTGTTATTGATTTGTACAATAGCAAGTAAGATAATTGGTCGTCAACTTATATTTCATGGTTATTGATGACTCACTAAAGGATTTCCGATGACAACTCGTCTCTTAATTTCTGACAGCACTAATCCCCTTTTTAATTTAGCCGTAGAAGATGCGATTTTCCGCAGTATGGATCCGGTGCAGAAGGTACTGTTTTTATGGCGTAATGATAATACGGTGGTGATTGGGCGAGGGCAGAATCCATGGAAAGAGTGTAATACCAAGAAGATGGAAGAAGATGGGATTACGCTAGCTCGCAGAAGTAGTGGCGGCGGTGCGGTCTTTCATGATTTAGGAAATACGAATTTCACTTTTATGGCAGGAAAGCCTGAATACGATAAATCTATTTCGACCAATATTATTTTAGAAGCGCTCGCAAAGCTTGGTATTCAGGCAGAAGCTTCAGGGCGTAATGATTTGATTGTAAAAGTGGGCGAAGAGATCCGTAAAATCTCTGGATCTGCATATCGAGAAACGCCGGATCGCGGATTTCATCACGGTACATTATTGATTGATGTGGATTTCACAAAACTGGGGAATTACCTCAATCCTGATCCTAAAAAGCTCAAGGCAAAAGGGATTAGTTCTGTGCGCTCTCGTGTGGCGAATTTACAGGAATTTGATGCCACTTTAGATCATGAAAAAATCTGCCAAGCGATTCAGGAGATCTTTTTTGAGAAGTTTGGCGAAGCGAAAACCATCGAGTTTATCTCTGAAAATCATCCACCCAATATTCCAGGGTTTGCAGCGCAATATGAGAAGCAGCAGAGTTGGGAGTGGAACTTTGGGCAAGCGTTACAATTTAGTCATGAGTTATCAGAACGTTTTCCATGGGGCGGCGTAGAGATCCATCTAGATGTCGTGCGCGGCGGCTTGATTGAACAAGCAAAGATTTTTACAGATAGTTTATTAGTTGATCCTTTTGAAGATTTAGCAGAAGCATTAAAACAAGTGCATTATCGAGATGTTGACTTGAAACCGATCTTGCAGCAAGTTGGAGAGAAATATCCCGATTTCTCGGGCGAATGGCGAGCATTTACTTCTTGGTTTATTGTGGAGATTCAGTAGTTTTACAGTATTGTGAGATAATCTCACGCGGATATGCAACTCGGGAAAATATTGGTATACTTTTATTCAGCACGTGCTAGCAATGAGAAGCGAATCTTCATAAATAACATAGACTTATTCACCATGTCATAAAAAATCCCTAGCAAAAAACGCTAGGGATCGATGTTTTGAGTTTGTCATAAATATGACGAGAATAGCTTTATTGTTTTACGCCTTCCGCTTGAATTTGGATTGTCACTTCTTTTGAAATGCCGGCATCTACTAAGAAGTCAATGCCCCATTGTGTACGATCAATTGTTGTAGTGAAATCACCGCCGCAGACTTCAGCACCAAACATTGGGTTATCGTAACAGCCAAATTTCGTTGCGGTTAATGTTACGGGATTGGTTTTTCCCATCATTGTGAGTTCACCTTTGATTTCTGCAGGTTTATCTCCTTCGAAAACCCACTCTGTGGATTTGAAGCGCATTTCTGGGAACTGTTCTACATTGAGCAGATCTGCGCTACTCATATGACCATCAAAACCTTCATCACCCGTATTGATGTTTTTTGTTTTGAAGGTAATATCTAAATCCCCAGTTTTTGCTTCTTGGTCAAACTGTACAGTTCCTTCAATGCCGTAAAAACCGCCATGATTTGTGGTTGTTTGGAAGTGATCGATATTGAAGCGCGCGTTTGTATGACCGGGATCTAACGTATATTCTGCGGCAATTGCGCCAGAAAAAAGACCCATAAGACTGGTAATTAATAATAATTTTTTCATAATGATTCCTTTGTAAAATGAATGATTTCAAAGAATAAATGAGGAATTTGCATCAAGCTCCATCATAACAAAGACTCAAAATAGAGAATAACGAAAATAGTTGTTGCTTAGCCACGAAACTATTCAACATGGCTGAATGTAAATCGTTGTACAGTGATCTCAATATATTATTTTAGTGAAAAAGGAGTTTTCGATGAAAACGTTAATGGGAATCTATAAAGCGCCTGGCGCACATTGGGTAGGAGATGGTTTTAATGTTCGCTCAATGTTTACCTATAATAATCACGGACGTTTATTGAATCCATTTATTTTATTAGATCGTGCTGGACCAAATGAGTTTGAGCCAACTACTTACAAACGTGGAGTTGGTGAGCATCCGCATCGTGGTTTTGAAACCGTGACGATTGTTTATAAAGGGGAAGTGGCGCATCATGATTCTACTGGTGAAGGTGGCGTGATTGGACCTGGTGATGTGCAGTGGATGACCGCTGCTTCCGGTGTTTTACATGAAGAGTACCACTCTAAAGATTTTGCAGAGCAAGGCGGAATTTTCGATATGGTGCAACTTTGGGTGAACTTGCCGGCAAAAGATAAGATGAGCAAGCCGGGTTATCAGCATATTACGAGTCAAACAATTCCAACAGTAAAACTCGGAGAATCCATTGGATCGATGCGCGTGATCGCCGGCGATTATGAAGGAAATGTTGGTCCGGCACAAACGTTTACGCCGCTGGATGTTTGGGATTTTAATCTCAAAGCGAACGGAAAAATCACGATTCCTATAAAAGCCAATCGCCGAGTAGGCTTAATCGTTTTACATGGGGAGCTTTTATTAGAAAATGGCTCAGAGCTTTTTGAAGCAGAGTTAGCGATTTTTGATAAAGATGGTGATTCCATTGAGATTACGGCAACGAAAGAGAGCGTTGTATTACTCTTAAGCGGTGATGAAATTGAAGAGCCTATTTTTGGACATGGACCCTTTGTGATGAATACGCGTGAAGAGATCATGCAAGCATCCATTGATTATATGCAAGGAAAATTTGGAAAAATGGCGCAGTAGTATGCTAAAAATTATGAGTCGATAATGACTGATTGTGTGGCATATTAAGATCTGTGATACATCTCTGAGGAGAATGCTTGCAAGTTTTTACCAATATTATGCCAGCAGTTTCCTCAGCTACTTTTAGACCGAAATAATTATCAAAATCTAGCATGATAGAACTTGTAGTACACGAGTTTTATTATGCTTTTTTATTAACGTTATCGTGATAGCGGCTGTTGTTGTGAATATTGCTTTTTTTGTAGAACTTTTATGTTCACTCTTGAAATCTTAAAATCGAGCGCCATCTATTTAAGTAACTTATTTTTTGTCGAGAAGACAATCATTAAACAATGTGTACAACAAATAAAAAGATGACAAGGAGTTTAAGCGCATCATGACTAAGCAGACACAGCCAGAAACTATGCAATTTCAAACGGAAGTGAATCAATTATTGAATTTAATGATTCATTCTCTCTATTCTAATCGTGAAATCTTCCTTCGTGAGTTGATTTCGAATGCTTCAGATGCACTTGATAAGCGTCGTTTTGAAGGGTTAACTGATGCCGCGCTCATTGAAGGTCAAGGCAATCCAGCGATTGATATTGCCTTTGATAAAGAAGCGAAAACCTTAACAATCTCTGATAATGGGATTGGAATGACGCGCGAAGAAGTGATCGATAATATCGGAACGATTGCAAAATCCGGTACAAAAGCATTTTTAGAGCGTTTAGAAGCAGATCAAAAGAGTGCTTCGCAATTAATCGGTCAATTTGGAGTGGGTTTCTATTCGGCATTTATCGTAGCGCATGAAATTGAGCTTGTGACACGTAAAGCTGGGACAGAAGCGAATAGCGCTACTGAATGGACTTCAAAAGGTGAAGGTGAATTTACGCTAGCAGAAACGACAAAAGAGCGTGCGGGTACGACAATTACGCTTCATATGCGTGAAGATGATCTTGACCTTTTAAATGAATGGTCGATTAAAGAGATCGTGAAAAAATATTCAGATCATATTGCTTATCCAATCATGATGGCGGTTGATAAACCAATTATGCCGGAAGAAGGGGAAGAGAATTCGGAGCTTAAAACGGAGCGCGTAATTGAACAGATCAACTCCGCTGAATCACTCTGGCAACGTGAGCGATCAGAGATTAAAGATGAGGAATACGAAGCGTTTTATAAAGAATTAACGCATGATTTTGCGGCGCCATTATCGTGGAGTCATAATCGTGTGGAAGGCAATACATCGTATACTTCACTGCTCTATATTCCGGCAGTTGCACCGCAAGGATTGTGGGATCAGGAAGTAAAATATGGGATTGATCTCTATGTTCAACGTGTCTTTATTATGGCAGGCTCGGATAAATTAGTGCCGAGATATCTGCGTTTCATTAAAGGGATTGTGGATACGCAAGATCTGCCGCTCAATATTTCCCGTGAAATTCTCCAAAACTCGAAAACGATCGATACGATTCGCCAAGGTTTAACACGCCGTTCCTTAACGATGCTCGAATCATTAAGCCATGATGAAGAGAAATATGCGAAATTCTGGGGACAATTTGGACGTGTGCTCAAAGAAGGATTAGGCGAAGATCATAGCAATCGTGAGAAGATTGCCGGCTTATTGCGTTTTGCATCAACCGTTACTGATGAAGAAACAGTCTCGCTTAAAGCTTATAAAGAGCGTATGAGCGAAGGTCAAGATAAGATCTATTACATCACGGCAGATTCTTTGAATACTGCAAAAAACAGTCCGCATCTTGAGATCTTTAAATCAAAAGGCATCGAAGTCTTACTGATGACTGATGTGGTTGATGATTGGATGACCGGTTTCCTTCATGAATTTGATGGGACAGAGATGGTGAACGTTGCCAAAGGTGATGTGGATCTTGGTGATAAAGCCGATGATAAAGAATCCGAAAAAGCGGTGACAGAAGAGGAAGTTAAACTTGTTGAACGTATGAAAGAAGCGTTGGGCGATCGTGTTGAAAATGTGAAAATTTCTAAACGTTTAACGGATTCAGCTTCGGTGTTAGTTCGTAATGAACACGCTTTAAGTGGACATTTTGAGAAGATGCTTCGTGAAGCAGGTCACGATGTACCAACGATGAAACCATGGCTTGAGATTAATCCTAAACATCCGCTGTTAGAGATGTTAGATGCGACAAGCGATGCGGCATTATCAGAAGATATTGCGATGTTAGTATATGAAGAAGCATTACTACTTGAAGGTGCGCAGCTCGATAATCCATCAGAGTTTGTGGCGCGTTTAAACCGTTTAATGAATCGTAAGTAAGAATGGCTATTTCCTTTTGAAATTTTTTTGAAAATCATTAAAAGTTAGTCATTAATAGAAGCTAAGCTCTCCATCTTTCGGGATCGAGAGCTTTTTTTGTATTTGAGCAATCTTTCTGTTTTCAAAGATCTGCAATAACCGTTAGTAGGAATTATTGTCGTGAAAAAGTTTTTAAATTATCTAGTGATGGTTTTATTTAAAAGGTGATGCATCGCTGGTGAGAATGGATGCATTCTTTTCTCAATTTCGCGTCAGCAGTTGTAATCGCTATTTCAAAAATAAAAGACTATAAAATCCTGCAAGCGTTCGCTCTTGGCGCACATCTGTTTTAAAAATCACATTATCTCGGCAGTTTAAACCGATCACTATCGCTATTCTGATTTCAAAAGATTGCCAATGATTGCTGGCACGAGATCGCTAAAATGCTGCAAGTGTTCGCTTCAGCCGCGCATCGGCTTTAAAAAGCACATTATCTCAGCAGTTTAAAACGGATCGCTATTCTGATTTTAAAAGGTTGCTAATAACCGCTGGCACGAGATCGCTAAAATTCTGCAAACGTTCGCTCCGGCCGCGCATTAGATTTAAAAGAAACAATCATCGCTAATGATTAAACATCTCGCACATCGGCGATGGGATTATTGCCGGACATTAAGGGAGAGTTGAGATAATTGATGATCATCGTTGCCGATTCGTGTGGTGAGAGAAGATTACCGCGCTCTTTTAAATCAATAAAACGATCAATATGCGGGAAATCTTGCGCATTGCTTGCACGGATCTCCACTTGCATATCGGTATCAATCACGCCGGGAGCGAGTGATGTCACTCGAATTGGAAAGGTTTGAGTTTGTTGCTCGGCATGCAAACAGCGAGAGAAATGGTCTATTGCCGCTTTCGTTGTGCAGTAAATTCCCCAACCAGAATAGGCTTTTCGTGCGGCTCCGGAGGAAATATTAATAATGTTTTTAATGATTGGTAAATCTTGCGTCATTGCGACAAAAGCATTGCTAAGCGTAATCGGCGCCGTCACATTGAGTGTGATTGCTTGTTGAACATGTTCTTGCATTAAATTCCCAATTTGGGCAATCGGTCCAATCATGCCGGCATTATTAATAAGGGTGATTTCGTTGGCGATTCCTAGAAAAGGTTTCGCCCAATTCATGATGGTTTGCGATGCTTGATCTTCGGTGATATCTAACGTCATGAAGTTTGGTAATTGATTGGGATTACTACGTGCGATGCGTAATACTTTATGACCTTCGGCTTCTAAAATGGTTGCTAAAGCATGCCCAATTCCTTTTGATGCGCCGGTAATAATAAATAGTTTCATGATGATATTCCTCATTGCTAGATAACGTGACAAGTTGATGCTGAATATGAAACCATACTTTACTATCGGTAATTTCGATATTGATATGATGACATTGATAGATCATTGTAAGAAGTTAATGAGTAATAATGAAGTTGGGGAAGTTGTTAAAGATGATTTGTGTGAGTAGGCATAGAACCCATTGTGTAATCCTCCTCAATATTTTGGAAATCTTAATACCGTTTTCAAAGCATTTAGGAGATGCTTTAAATTTGATAAATTCTCTCAAATATTCAATATGATTAATCAATGATCTTGGTAGGGGATGGGTGATCCATTGCGATGGTACACATATTAGAGCGTATCAGATAAGTTGAAAAAATTAGATCAGAGTAATGTTGCTTAATCTTGTGGTTTGGTTGGCACTATGCATGTTTAACGGAGTCTAGATTCCATTTACTCACCTGATTATTGACTTAAGTAATTTCTTTTCGAAATCTAAAAAGTTTGATACTGTGTTTTTTAAATAAAAAATGTTTTAAGCATATATTTTATGTTGTAATTTTAATTTTTTTAATGAGAATAAGTTTTATAAAATGACTAGACTAACTCGCATCTTTTTAATAATTGCAGGGGGTATTTCTCTTTTTTTGGGAATACTAGGTATTTTTTTACCATTGCTACCAACAACGCCCTTTGTTCTTCTTACAGCTATTTGCTGGGCTAAAGGCTCTGATAAATTTCACTTGTGGTTGACTAATCATAAACTATTTGGGGCAATGGTAACTGATTGGGAAACACATCGTATTATTCCTCTCAAAGCAAAATGGCTTTCGACAATTATGATGAATGGAATGATTTTTATTTCAGCTTTTTATATTGTAAATAGCCCTTGGTGGGCAAAATTCTTAATGATTATTATGGGAGTAGCTGTCTCAATTTGGGTCTGGTCTTTTCCACATGACACCAATAAAAATGTTGAACAAAAGATTATTTGAAATCTATTTGTTTGCACATGATATTGCATCAAAAAATAATATTCGATTGTCATAGTCTCTATTTTTAATTATCAAAACATGGTTTATACTCAGATTTATAGGCTATAAATTATACAAAAAAGACATAGATCAATAGATTTTTTAAATTCCTTATAGGAAGGTATATAGATATAATTTTTCAAAAAAAGTATTTTTATCAATGCATTGTTGTTTTTTTTAGGTGTGTACAAATCTATTTTTTGCAAGATATTCCATGCAAGGATAAATAAATGAAAAGTTATGTTGTAATTATAAAATTTGGATGTTAATGTTGACTGAAGTAAAGAAAAGCAACTGATTGTGGATGACACTAATAAACTAAAATATCCATCAGCTGTTAATTTACTACTAGTAAATTTGATAATTGATTTAATCATACTTATTAAAATAATCACAGATAGTCATTATCAGCACTGAAAGCAACCAAAGATATAAGCCTTTCACTGTCTTACTAGTTAAATAAAAAGTTCCTGGGGAGGAGAGTACATGAGATTTAATATTTTTAACTATGCCGTAAAACACATAAGTGTTTGTGTTAAGGGAATTAAAGATTACCAGACTAACCAATTTTGGTTTGTGAGTTGGGAAATTTAATACCATTTTATAAGTGGCAAAAATTTTAAATTAGGGTCTTAATTCATACTCTAAGCTAGTTAGAATGATTAATAGAAATAATGGTCATTAATAATTAATGGCTCTATTCTTCGTTTGGAATAATATTAGCAAAAAATTAATCAATACATATTATCTGCTTATTAATAAAAGGTAAGTTGACGTATTCAGCAATGTATTTTATTTCATTGTTGTGGTCTTTTGCGTCATAAATATTTTTAATTAGTCTGTCGGAGGGGGAGAGTAAGCATGAATGTTATGAAATCAAAGAAAAATTTAGTAAAGATATCCCAAAATGAAAGTTTTATTCAGAGTGAAATTGAATCCGATGATCCTTTTGTTCGAGTTCTTTACAAAGATTTGGAAGATAGGATTCAGATATATGAACAGGAAGGTTCTGGTATAGATCGACTGAAAATTTCAGATTTAAAAACAGAGCTGATTATGGCTTTGATAATCACAGGATTTTTAATAAGTGTTGTTTTATAAATACTGGATTTTAAAATACTGATTTTTTTATTTTTGGGGGTATATCTTGAGTAATTCTTCAATTTCAAAAGACGTTGCATTTGGTTTTCTGCCAGCACAAAAAAAAGATAGAATTTTTGGTCAATGGGATTTAACATTTGTTCTATTGGGAATAGCCGTATCATGTTTTGCTTTACTTACAGGTGCTTATGCTGGGGTATGGTTGAATGCTAAAGAATCTATAGCTGTGATTCTCTTTGGGAATTCTTTTCCAGTTTTATTAGTAATGCCTATTGCTATTTATTTTACACGTTATGGTATTGATACCTTTATTGGCTTTAGAAGTGCATTGGGGTATTTAGGTTCAAATATATTTTATTTTATTTTTATGGCGATAACTATTGGTTATATGTCAATAGCACTATTCATGTCGGGTCAGGCACTTGTTAAAATTTCGAGTTTAACTAGCTTGCCAGATTTCTTTACCACGGCATCTACAGGCGCTCCATTTTTTGCAATAACAATTTTTATCTTCGTATTTGCAGCAACATATAGAGGCCCCTTATTTATAAGTAAGTTTAATAGAGTTGGTGTACCGGCAGTGCTACTTGTGATGTTAGGTATTATTGCGGTGTTATTTTTTAATGAAGGTGTTGATAAGCTATTTTCTTTATCTCCTTCAGAGCCTTATGATGAATGGTCTCGCTCATTTATGACTGCATTAGAAGTCAATATAGGGCTTGGTTTCTCATGGTTACCATATATTGGTCAGTATGCTCGTTTAGCGAAAACTGAAAAAGGAGCATTTAAGGCTGGCTTTCTAAGCTATGGCGTTTTAGTAGTGGTTGTTGCCGGTTTAGCTGCATTATCTGCATTGGTTGTATCTTCACTTGACCCTACAGATTGGATGTTTGTGATTGGAGGAAAAATTGGTGGCTTAATTGGATTAATATTATTGACTCTTGGTAATGTTACTGCGGCAATATTTTTAATGTATTCCCAGGCAATTAGTTTTAAGACTATTTTTCCAAAAAAGACTTGGATTGCAGCATTAGCAACGGCTATTCCAACAATATTTTTACTGCTTAGCTCATCATTTTACGATGCATTTGGATCATTTATTACTGTCATTGCCTACATTATGGCTGTGTTTGGGGGAATTGTAATTTCGGATTTCTTTTTTGTAAAGAAACAAGATATTTCTCTCCGTGATTTATATGACACAAAGGGATCCTATAAGTATTGGAAAGGATTGAATCCATCAGCTGTTATAGCATTTTTTACCGGCACAATAACGTATTGGAGTTTATATAATCCCATTACGGATACATCTAGTAAACTTTTTGAATATATAGGAGCGGGTATCCCTTCTTATTGTGTCGCATTAATTACCTATTATATTGTGGCTAAATATGTTTTTTCATACAAAGTAGACCATACGAAAACTAAAGATCTTATCTCTATAGCCTCTAATTAATCTTAAGATTTCATCTATATATAATTAAATTTTTCATAAAAAATATAAGGAGGATTTCAGTGAAATTTTTTAATTATATTTAATATGCGGATAAAAATATCCGTAAATAATAATTAGTAAATTAAATATACAAAAATATAAATCCCAAAGGAGAAGTTACAATGTTTAAATCAACAAACTTGGATCAATTTACATTTCCATTCAAAGCAAAAACATATCGTTATTCTAATGACTTAGTAGAATTACCTGAGAAAAAAGTTAATTTTATGAAAATTACCCCAGAATATAAAGTTCAGATTGAACGTAAACGCCAAATTTTAAATGAAAAACCAGAAGCGCGTTATCAGTCTTTCCCGCATACGATGGAAATGCAATGGGAGTTTCTTGAAATGATCATTGATATGGCCGTGAGTGCATATCCTGAACATTTTTCCATTGAAAAAGTAGGGGATCAATGGACATTTGAAAATCGTATTTTAGGTGAAAAAGATGTCTTTATTTTTGGCGATGAAACAAGCCTTCCATTTGAACCATTTGACTATATTGGTCGCCATTTTCATAACGATTTTATGTTAATGGTGCATCGAGATAACAACTATCATTTAGAAATTGGTCAGATCTCTTTTGCCGCATTATTCTCGGCTAACTGGAACGTTGGGATGAGCTTTAACGAAATTCATGCGCCGGTCCCATTTGTGAGTAGAACGGGTGTAGAGCTTGTGGATCGAATTCGTAAATTTTTATTAACAATTGAGCCTGGAAAACCGAGAACAAGAGTTAACTGGAACTTAATGGCTGATGCTTGGGATGTTAATTATGAATCAATGGATGAGTGGGGGCCTGAGCGCTATAAAGTAACGAAAGAAAATGCGGGTGAATTAGTGCATCTTCGTGTGGAAGAACAGTGGTTTATTAAGATGCCTCGTAGTAATGCTATTTTATTTGTTTTGGATACTCAATTCTTACCGTTAGAGGATTTAGTGATGAGACCTGCATGGCTAGAACTGACATATAGCAACTTGTCTGATATTCCTGATGCAATGGCTGAATATAAAGGAATGGCTCCATTTTTAGCGCAATCAGTAGAGTATTTAAAGAATTTAAGAGCCGAGTTAGCAAGTAACTAAAGGGGAGAGAAAGTTATGTCTAATATTATAGTTCACACAAATCCATCACTATATGATAAATCGGTAACCTTAAAAGAAACCTTTACACTCCATCCCCGTAGAAGTAGATATATCCTGGTTTCTGAATCAGGTTTAGAAAATGAGCTTGCGAATTTTGTAACAGAAATTGAAAGTGGAAATAAGTCTTATACGCTTTATACCGCCAGTGATTTACAAACAATGACTTCTTTTTTTGAAAATCAATTAATTGGTACTCAATTATATATTGTTGCGACATGGGATGTGGCACGCATGATTTTTGAGGCTGCAGTGAATGCTGGATTTACTGAAGATGAAATTCAAACTAAAGTTATTGGTGATAAAAAACGTTATGTTTATTGCATGAAATGTTTCCAGTTAAATGATGCAACGACAAAAGACAAGGAAATCCAATGTTCTACATGTGCAGCGATGTTAGCAGTCGGCCCATTTTATTCCAAATTTCGTAAAGGAAACATTGGTTATCCTTTTAAACCTGTTGTGCAGTAAATCATATATTTAATCGGAGGATTATATGAGAATTTATGGAAATATTGATATGTACGTTGGTAAAATCGTACAGTTAACCGAAAGCGTAAAGCGTTTTTATTTATATCCAACAGATAATAAATTATTACCTGCATTTACAGGTGGCGCTCATATCACTACATTTGTTAATTCAAATGATAGTGTCATTGAAAGAGATTATTCATTAGTTAGTCATCCTACGAATAGATTGCACTATTCTATTTCGATCAATAGAGACACAAACTCTAGAGGTGGATCTGTTTATTGGCATGATGAAGTAAAAGAGGGGGATAAACTTCAAGTTACTCCTCCTAAAAACCATTTTCCATTAAGTTTTAAAGCAAAACATCATGTGTTTTATGCTGCAGGAATTGGTATTACGCCATTTTTAACAATGATTGAAGATCTTGAAGCTCAGGGTAAAACATTTGAATTACACTATGCCGCTCAAACACAAGAAAATTGCGCATATTATGATTATTTAAGTAAAAAGTACCCGGGTAAGATCCACTTTTATTTTTCAAGAAATGAAAATCCTAATCGCATGACTCCTGAATCGATGAGAAACCATCGAATAGGATCACATGTGTATTTCTGTGGTCCAGTATCCATGGTAGGTGAATATCGTGATGCTGCGATCGATTATGGTTATCCTATTGACTCTGTTCATTTTGAAGTTTTTGGATTAGCAGAAGGACCTAGAATGCCATTTAGAGTTTCGATTCCAGAGCAAGATAAAGTGATCGAAGTAACTGCTGAAGAGACTCTTCTGGAAGCATTGTTAGCAGCTGGAGTCGATGCTCCATATTCATGTAAAGGCGGAGGTTGTGGTCAATGTGAGGTCGTTGTAGTTTCAGGTGAAGTGGATCATAGAGATATTTTCTATAGTGATCAAGAGCGCGCGGAAAGAAAAGTGATTTTAACTTGTTGTTCTCGTTCGATAGATTCAAATGAAGAATTAGTGTTGAGTTTATAATCAATTATTTATTATTAGGAGTCATCATGACAGAAGTACTAGCATTTAAAAATTACATCAATGGTGAATGGGTAGATTCTAAAAATACCGATTTAAATCAAGTTTTAAATCCAGCGACTCAGGAAGTTATTGCAACTACTCCAAGAGCAACGCAAGAAGAAGTTGAAAGAGCTATTGCAATTGCCAAAGAGGTTTTTGAAAGTGGTAAATGGTCAGAATTAACAGTGCATGAGCGTGCTGATTATTTAAATAAAATAGCGGATAAGATAGATGAGAGAGCTAATGAGCTCATTGATTTAGAAGTTATGAATAATGGTAAGATTCGTGCAGAGGCTGAGTTTGATATTGGTGATTCAGCTGATTGTTTCCGTTATTATGCTTCATTAGTTCGTACACAAGTAGGAGAAACATTTAACGCACCGGCCTCTATGCAATCGATGATTGTGCGCGAGCCTGTGGGAGTCGCAGGGTTGATAGTTCCTTGGAACCTTCCATTAGTGATGGCTGTATGGAAAATTGCACCCGCTTTAGCGGCAGGAAATACACTTGTTATTAAGCCTGCTGAGTTAACGCCTATCACATTAGTAAAGTTATTTGAAATTATTGATGAAGTAGAATTACCGAAAGGTGTCGCTAACCTAGTCATGGGTAAAGGTTCTGTTGTCGGTCAGATTCTTGCAGAAAGTCATGATATTGATATTGTCTCATTTACTGGTAGTACTGATGTAGGTAAACAGATTATGATTGCCGCAGCTGGAAACTTAAAGAAAGTCTCCTTAGAGCTTGGAGGAAAATCTCCTAACATTATCTTTGCAGATGCTGACTTTGAGACCGCTGTAGATCATGCCTTATTTGGTATTTTCTTTGGTGCAGGACAAGTTTGTTCAGCAGGTAGTCGTATATTAGTAGAAGCTAGTATTTATGATAAATTTGTTAATCGTATGGTCGAGCGAGCATCTCAGATTAAAGTAGGACCAGGTAATGATCCAACTTCTGAAATGGGGGCAATTACGAGTCAAAAGCAATTAGATACAATTTTAAAATATATTGAAATAGGTCAAGCTGAAGGCGCGACTTTAGCCTTGGGTGGAAAGCGTTTAACAGAAAGGGGGCTCGATAGAGGCTACTTTATTGAACCAACTATATTTACTGATGTTACATCTAGTATGCGTATCGTAAGGGAAGAAATTTTTGGACCTGTTGTGGTCATTCAAAAATTTGAAAATGAAGAAGAAGCTATTAAGTTAGCTAATGATACGGTGTATGGTTTAGCTGGGGCAGTTTTTACCAAAGATGGTACAAAGGCTATACGAGTGATTAAAAAAGTTAGGGCGGGAATTACATGGGTTAATACTTATCATCCGACTTTTAATGAAGCTCCATGGGGTGGGTATAAACAAAGCGGGATTGGTCGTAGTTTAGGTTCATATGGGCTAGATGATTTCCAAGAAGTGAAACAAATTAATATTAATCTTGATGTTGAACCCTTAGGGTGGTTTAAAAACTAAATTAATGCTGTGTGATGATATAAAAGAGAAGCAAAAATCATTGCTTCTCTTTTATGATGAGAAATATTTTTTAAGAAAAATTGAATGAGGCTGATGATGACAGGTAATTATCAAAATATTTTAGTAGCAATTGATGGATCTAAAGAAGCCGAATTGGCCTTTAAAAGAGCACTTGTTATTGCACAAAAAAACAATAGTACTGTTTATTTAGTAAATGTTATAGATCTTCGTTCTTATGTCGGATTAGAGGCATTTGATAAATCATTTCCAGAACGTGCTCGAGATATGTCAGAAGGGATGTTAGAGGAGTATAAGGAGAGAGCAATTACTAGTGGGATAGATAAGGTTTTTATACTTATTGAGTTTGGTTCTCCTAAAGAATTAATTCCTGTGGAAATTGCTGAAAAACTTAATATAGATTTGATTATTTCCGGTGCAACGGGACTCAATTCTATTGAAAAGTTTTTTATGGGAAGTGTATCTGAAAATATAATGCGTCGAGCAAAATGTGATGTATTAATTGCTAGAGATAAGGAGTAGGTGTAGATTTTAGATATTTTTTTAAGAAAAAATAAACTAGATATTAAGATAGACCTTAAAATTTATTTTTAATAGGGTTTGTTAAATATTTATGATTTCAATCAAACCTATAGGCTACAGCAACATTACTAACCTAATTGTTTTTCAACTTATCATATCGTGTTACTAAGTTACTTAAATTATTTGTTAAAATAGAGGTTTATGCATTTTTTCAGATATATATCCTCGGTCAGCATTCAGTAATTGAGTTTCATTAAGGTCAATTTTCTAGATAAGTATTCAGTGTGATTTTTATATCCATGACAACCACGATCAGATGAGGCTTTGAAGTTTTGAAATTATAATTATTGATTAAGATATTGATTATCTTAGGGGGTTTATCAAGTTTAGATCATCTTCTAAATGCATTAAAGAGGTTATGGTATAAAGAAAAGATGATATAAAAAGCACTCAAAAATGCCTGAAATTTTCATGTATAATAATGCTTCATAAAATTTCTAACTTACAATAACTCAATAGGTGATTTCAGTGATGAAGGGAACAATGCGAATTTTAACGGCGGGACTATTTTGGGTGTCATCCTTATCAATGGCAGAGCAACTCTATATTAGTGATGCCTTGCAAGCGCCGATTCGTTCAGGTTCTACTGACAATTACCGTATTATTAAAATGATTAATGCCGGTGAACCTGTTGAGAAATTGTCTGAGCGTAATGGTTATGTACAGATTCGTTATGAGGGCGGAAAAACAGGCTGGATTCATCAAAGTTTTTTGATGAATGAACCAAGTGCGCGTAACTATATTGAAGAAGCGAAAGAACGCTATGAACCTTTGATGAATGAGAATAATGCATTAGAAGCTCAGATTGAGAAACTAAAGGAGCAGCAAGATAATGTGAAAGATCGCCTCAATGGTGAAAAGTCAGAGCTTGAGCTTGAATTAGAAGTTTTAAATGCAGAGAATGAAGTGCTTAAATCGGAGATTATTGAGCTTCGTAAACTCAATGAACATGAGATTGAGTTGGTACAGAAAAATGAAGAGCTGAATAAAAAAGATCATTTACAAAAAGTAGAAATTACCCGTTTAACGCAAGAAAATGCGCGTTTACAATCTGTGAATCGTAGTAGCGAATGGACTGCCGGCGCTCTGATTTTATTAGGTGGTATTATTTTAGGATCTGCGATTCTTCCGCGTTTATTTGCAAAAACTCGTCGTAAACGTAGTTGGGATTTTTAAAAAAAGATTGACATTAAAGCGTAGAGCCGCTTTAATAAAATTTGCCGATTTGAAACAGCTTGCGGGCACAACAGCTAAAGCGTGATATAGAGAGTAATATTGATTGATAACGAATACTCAATGCGATTATAAAATCTCTATGCCAAAATAGTTGAAAGCCCGTAACGATTGTTACGGGCTTTTCTTTTTTGATGAGTTTTTGATGACGAGATATTGAGATAGTTGTGAATTTCGATAGAACGTAATAAAGCACATTAAAATTAGTGTTGCCTTACATCGGCAAGGATTTGAGTAATATTAAAATATGCAGGGTTGCAATAAATTATTGTACAAACGAAAGGCCATATTTTTAGTGGTATTTCCAGCATTATTTATCAATATTATTTAAAACAATGAAAATAAAGCGATAACAGATGTAAGGAATGATCATGCATAAGACTGAAGCGGCAAGGCGCCGCACATTTAAAAAGCTGCTATTTGCCGGCGCATTATTCATCAGTGGATTACTGCTTTCAGGTTGTTTTAATGACACTGAGAAAGCCGACTCTACAGATGCGAAAAGAGAGATCGTATTTGGTACAACCGTAGGTGATTTTAGTACTATGGTTCGCGATAAGGTTGGACCGATGTTAGAGCGCCAAGGATATCGTGTGAAGCTGATTGAGTTTACAGATTATGTGCGTCCTAATCTGGCTTTAGCGGAAGGTTCTTTAGATATTAATATCTTTCAGCATCTCCCTTATTTAGAAGGTTTTAAAGCGCAGCATAATTTAGATATTGAAGCGGCGTTTCAGATTCCAACAGCGCCTTATGGTTTATATGGCGGTAAAGTGAAAACGCTTGATGGCGCATATTCTGGCATGACGATTTCCGCACCGAATGATCCTTCTAATTATGCGCGCGTATTAGTGATCTTAGATTATCTAGGGTGGATTAAGTTGAAGGATAATGTTGATCCTTTAACCGCATCTCGTCATGATATTGCAGAAAATCCGATGAATATCGAGATTATTACTTTAGAAGCACCGCAATTACCAAGATCTTTGGAAGATGTGGATTTCTCTGCAATTAATGGCAACTTTGCGATTAGCGCGGGTTTGAATCCTAAGGATGCAGTGTTCAAAGAGCCTAATTTCACATTTGTTAATTGGTCAGCAGTCAGAAGCGAAGATCGCGATAGCGAGTGGCTTAAAGATGTGACAGATGCGTTTAATTCAGAGGAATTTAAGCAATTTAGTGCAGAAAGATTTGAAGGTTATCAGTTACCAGAAGTTTGGGAAGCTCAATAGATAGAGAAATAATGAATAACAAATAGCGTAGCAAATAAATTTGAAATAATAGAATCACAAAAAATCATGATTTGTGATGTTCAGAAGCGATAAATTAGGAAGGAAATAAGTTTATGAAAGGTGTTTTTAAAAAATTGGCGTTCGTCTCTTTACTTGGGGCCACAGCTGTCTTAGCAGCTTGCAACTCTGATGAAAAATCAGCGGATCAAACTACCAGTGCTGATGTGAAGAAAATTCGTATTGGCACAACTGTTGGCGATTTTGCGGATATGGTGACAGATTCAGTGAAACCGCAATTAGAGAAGAAAGGTTATGATGTTGAGCTGGTGGTATTTACCGATTATGTACTTCCAAATAGAGCGCTTGCAGATGGTTCTTTAGAGATTAATACCTTCCAACATCTGCCATATTTGAATTCTTTTAAAACGCTAAATGAGCTTGAGTTGACAGAAGTTTTCCAAATTCCAACAGGCCCATTAGGTATTTATAGTGGTCAAAAAGATGATTTAAGTGTGATCGCAAAAGGTGCGAAATTTGCAGTGCCGAATGATCCAAGTAACTTTTCACGTTCTTTAGCATTATTAGTCGATGCCGGTATTATTACGTTAAAACCGGGCACAGATTCGCTTAAAGCCACGAAAAATGATATTGCTGAGAATCCCCATAACATCGAGTTAGTCATGATCGAAGCACCGCAATTACCGCGTGTACGACCAGATGTGGATTATGTTGTGATTCCAGGAAATTATGCCGCAAGTTCCAATATCCCATTTTCTGATGCACTCTTTGCAGATCCTGGATTTGTCTTTATTAACTGGGCAGCTGTTAAAACAGCCGATATTGATGCGCCGTGGTTAAAAGATGTGACAGAAGCTTATAATTCTGAAGAATTTAAAGCATATGCGGCAGAACGTTTTGCGGGATATAAATACCCACAATCATGGGAAGAAACGAAGTAACTATCGTGAAAATCTTGAGCAAAGATGATGTAAGTATTTAATTGGTTAGGAACTTTATAAGAAAGTCAGAAAAATAGGTAATCTATCAAGGTTACCTATTTTTTTGTTTGAATTTAGAGGATGGAATGAAAATGAGAGAAGGGTCTTAAAAATAATATTAAAAGGAGTTGTAATTCGATTTGATATGTAATATTGTACTACCACAGTAGAACAAAAAATAGAGTTGAATAAATCTCATCAGTTTCATCACTAAAAATCATTGTATTTTCAGCTTTGTTTTCAATTTAGAATTCTCCCCATATTGGTTATTGAAGCAATCCAATCAAAATAGAAGAGGCATATATTATGAAAAACACTCGCTTAAAGATCGCGATTCAAAAATCAGGACGATTAAGTGAAGAGTCACAAAAACTGCTGGAAAAAAGTGGTTTGAAAATAAACATGACCAAGGATAAATTGATTGCGCATGTGGAGAATATGCCGATTGATATTTTACGGGTTCGTGATGACGATATTCCAGGATTAGTATTTGATGGCGTTGTTGATTTAGGGATTGTTGGGCAAAACGTCTTAGAGGAAGTTGCATTAGGTAAAGAACAGCCGATTGACTCACTCTATAAGGTGCTCCAGATGCTTCCATTTGGGGGATGCCGATTATCATTAGCACTTCCTAAAGATGCAAACTACCAAGGTGTGCAAGATTTTGAAGGATTACGAGTCGCCACTTCATTCCCCAATCTTTTGAATCGCTATTTGTCAGAGAAAGGCATTAATTTTAAAAGCTCCTTACTTCAAGGATCAGTGGAGGTCGCACCAAGAGCAGGATTAGCGGATTCTATCTGTGATTTAGTGTCGTCAGGTGCGACATTAGAAGCCAATGGTTTAAAAGAAGTCGAAGTGATTTTCCGCTCAAAGGCATGTTTAATTCAAACAGCAAGCGATATGGGCGCTGAAAAGAGCGCATTAGTGGCAAAATTGATGCCGAGAATTCAGAGTGTGATTCAAGCAAACGAATCGAAATATATCATGCTTCATGCGCCGAAAGATTGTTTAAAAGAGATTAGCGAACTATTACCAGGTGCTGAAAATCCAACGATTTTACCGCTTGCGAATGATGAATCTCGTGTAGCAATGCACGTAGTCAGTAGTGAAACGCTGTTTTGGGAAACCATGGAAGCGTTAAAAGAGAAGGGTGCCAGTTCAATTCTCGTGCTCCCAATTGAAAAAATGATGGAATAAGCCATACGGAATAAGGGAATCATGGAAAAGATTATTTGGAAATCATTGGATATTGCGGCGCAAAAAGATGCTTTGAAACGACCAGCACAAGCTGTTGCCGGAAAAGTGGAAGCTGCGGTATCAGCGATTCGGGAAGATGTGCGCCAAAATGGCGATCAAGCAGTGGTTGCGCTTACAGAAAAGTTTGATAGAGTCAGCGTCGATTCATTGATATTGCCGGAAAGTGAATTTGAGCGAGTAGAGAACAGATTATCAGATGAATTTAAAGCTACTATTAAACGCGCTTATGACAATATTACCAAATTTCATGAAGCACAAAAGCCGCGTACGATTGAAGTAGAAACAGAAAAAGGCGTGTTATGTGAAGTATTAACCCGTCCGATTGAATCTGTGGGACTCTATATTCCTGGTGGTACGGCGCCTCTTTTTTCAACGGTTTTGATGCTCGCTGTGCCGGCAAAGATCGCGGGTTGTCAGGAAATTGTGCTCGCAAGCCCTCCAAAACTTGCAGATGAGATTATCTATGCGGCAAAGCTTTGCGGCATTACGACAATCTACCAAATGGGCGGTGCGCAAGCGATATTTGCGCTCGGTTTAGGCACTGAAACCGTGAAGAAAGTAGATAAAATCTTCGGTCCAGGGAATAGCTTTGTGACGGAAGCGAAAAGACAAGTGAGCCAAATGACAGATGGCGCGGCGATTGATATGCCGGCAGGACCTTCGGAAGTTTTAGTGATTGCCGATAAAGATGCGAATCCTGACTTTGTCTCGGCAGATCTCTTATCCCAAGCAGAGCATGGGGAAGATTCTCAAGTCATTTTAGTTACCGATTGTGAAAGCATGATTGATCGTGTTGAAGCATCGATCGAAGCACAATTACAGCTTCTAGGACGAGCAGAAACGGCGCGTGTAGCACTAAGTCACAGCCGTTCGATCTTAGTTGAAGATATGGCAGAAGCAGTAACGGTGAGTAATCTCTACGCGCCAGAGCATCTGATTATTCAAACAGAAAGCCCACGATCATTATTAGATGATATCGCGCATGCTGGATCGGTATTTTTAGGGGCATTCTCTCCAGAATCGATGGGAGATTATGCTTCCGGCACTAATCACGTATTACCGACTTATGGTTATGCGAAAACCTATTCTAGTTTAGGCTTAGCGGATTTCTCAAAACGTATGACCGTTCAGACTTTATCGCAAGAAGGTTTCTTAAATCTCGGACCAACGGTATCATTATTAGCAGAGCGTGAATTATTAGATGCTCACAAGCTAGCGGTAGAAGTCCGTTTAGCGGCGATTAATAATAAATAAAATAGGGAAGGGAGAGAATATGAGCCAGTCAATTGCAGAAAAACTTAGCCGAAAAGCGGTTCAAAATTGTGAGATCTATGTTGCTGAAAAGCGAGGAACATTACCCAACGAGATCTATTTAGATACGAATGAAAATCCATATGTGGGACCTTTCAATCTCAATTTAGCGGTGAATCGCTATCCAGAACCTCAGCCTGCCGAGATCATTGCACGTTATGCAAAATATCTCGGTGTGGATACGGATGAAGTTCTTGCAACACTCGGTGGAGATCTTGCGATTGAGCTGCTGATTAAAGCCTTCTGTGAAGGAAAGAAGGACAAGTTGCTTTACTGTCCGCCAACATTTGGAATGTACCAAGTCACTTGTGATCTCTTTGAAGTTGAAACGGTGAAAGTACCGTTACTCGAAGATTTTTCATTAGATGTTGAAGGGATTTTAAATAACCTTGAGGGCGTGAAGATGGTGTTTCTCTGTAGCCCGAATAATCCGACAGGAAATGTCATCGATGCAGCGTCCATTGAGCGTATTTTAGAAGCGACGAAAGATCGTGCAATTGTGGTGGTTGATGAGGCATATATCGAGTTTAGTGATATTGAATCCTTTGCCAAACGTGTGAAAGAGTTTCCGAATCTTGCATTAGTGAGAACGCTGTCAAAAGCTTTTGGGCTTGCCGGTATTCGTTTTGGTTTTGCCGTGGGTTGTGCGCCCTTAATTACCGTTTTAAAACGAGCAATTAGTCCTTATCCGCTCTCTGTGCCTTCGATTGCGATTGCTGAAGAAGCACTTTCTGATGCCGGCATTGAAGTGATGCGAGATAATCGTCAAAAGCTCTTGGCAAGTAAAAAAGCATTGATTGAGGCTTTAAATGCTGAAGACTTTGTGGAAACGATTTATCCCAGTGAATCTAATTTTATTTTAGTGAAGCTAAAAGATGCGAAAGGGGCTTATGAGTTCTTAAAAGCTCAAGGGATTTTTGTTCGTTATTTAAGTTTACAAAGTTGCTTAAGAATCTCGATCGGCTTGCCGGAAGAACACGAAGTGTTATTAAAAACTTTACGCCAGTTTTATCAATAACGTCATCCATGTATAAGCGGCGACCGTGAAGGTTTGCATGATGATATTAATTTCGTCAGCAATGATTGTGAAGATTCTTAAACCGTATTAATGATAATTTTAAAACTCAAATTATAACCTAAAAATTAAAAACCTAATTAGACCAGATATAGTAAAGGGCATTTCATGCAAAATATTCTTTTTATCGATCGTGATGGTACTTTGATTGATGAACCTAAAACAGATTTTCAGATTGACTCTTTAGAGAAACTCATCTTTGAGCCGAAAGTGATTCCGGCATTGTTGGCTTTACAAGAAGCGGGTTACCGTTTTGTGATTGTGTCGAATCAAGATGGATTAGGCACGCCGAGCAATCCCCAAGATCAATTCGATATTCCTCATAATCGAATGATGGAAACGTTTGCATCGCAAGGTGTGATATTTGATGATGTCTTGCTCTGTCCACATTTTACAGAAGACAACTGTGAATGCCGCAAGCCGAAAGTTGGCATGGTTCAGACTTATCTTGATGAAAAACGCTTCAATCCTGAAAATAGTTATGTGATCGGCGATCGTGAAACGGATCTTGGATTGGCTAAAAATATGGGTATCGAAGGGATTCTTTATGATCCACAAGGTATGAATTGGGATCTGATTGTTGAGCGCCTTGTGAATAAAGGTGTTGTAAAAGAAGGTCGTGAGCCGCGTATCGCAACGGTTGAACGTAAAACGAAAGAAACGGATATTAAAATTGAACTTTTCTTGGATGAAACTGGCGCAAGTACTATTTCAACAGGATTACCTTTTTTTGATCATATGCTTGATCAGATCGCAACGCATGGCGGTTTTAGAATGAATGTTGCGGTGGATGGAGATCTTGAAATTGATGATCACCACACGGTGGAAGATACTGGTATTGCACTCGGCGAAGCACTTCGTTCGGCATTAGGCGATAAGCGCGGGATCGCACGATTTGGCTTTGTATTGCCGATGGATGAGTGCAGAGCATTCTGTACACTTGATCTTTCTGGTCGTCCTCATATCGACTTTGATGCGACATTTGATCGTGAAATGATCGGTACATTCAGCACTGAGATGGTGCCTCACTTCTTTAGATCACTCGCTTATGCGCTCGCTTCAACGCTTCATTTGAAAGCAGAAGGCGTTAATACGCACCATAAAATAGAATCACTCTTTAAAGTCTTTGGTCGCACGCTCCGTCAAGCGATTAAAGTTGAGAGTGATGTACTTCCGAGTTCTAAAGGGATGCTCTAACAAGCGCTCCTTGGCGCAAATGCGCTGAGATTGACGAAGTTTAAGATGAAAGGAGCGGTCAAAAGACCGCTTTCTCACTTATAAGAAACCTACAAAATATTGATGAAATAATAATTATCACTGAAGGACCTCGATATGATTATTCCTGCTTTAGATCTGATTAATGGCGAAGTGGTTCGCCTTCAGCAAGGCGATTACGGTCGTCAAACCACATTCGAATACTCGCCGGTTGCGAAATTCCAAGAGTATGTAGATGCCGGCGCCAAATATCTTCATCTTGTTGATCTTGATGGAGCGAAAGACCCCAAAGCACGCCAGTTAACCACCATTGCTGAGATTGTGAAAACCGTTGGCGCGCCGATTCAAGTGGGAGGAGGGATTCGCACGAAAGAGGATATCGAGAGTTTACTCAATATTGGTGTGGATCGCGTTGTTGTAGGTTCTACCGCCGTGAAAAATCCTGCCGAAGTGATTCAATGGTTCCAAGAATTTGGCGGAGAAAAGATTGTATTAGCACTCGATATTCGTATTGAAGCGGGTGTTAAGAAAGTGGCCTTAAGTGGCTGGCTTGAGACAAGTGAGTTATCGCTTGAATCCTTGATCGAGCAGTATCAACCTTATGGCTTAAAGCATGTACTCTGCACGGATATATCAAAAGATGGCATGCTCACAGGATCAAATGTCGCGCTCTATGCTGAAGTGTGTGAGAAGTTCCCTGAGATTAATTTCCAATCATCAGGGGGCATTGGCACGATAGCAGATATCCAAGCGTTAGAACCCACAGGCGTTACGGGCGTAATTGTCGGTCGTGCGTTATTAGAAGGAAAATTCAGTGCCGAGGAGGCAATCTCATGTTGGCAAAAATAATTGCATGTTTAGATGTGAAAGATGGCATGGTTGTAAAAGGAACGCAATTTCGCAACCATGAAGAGATGGGCGATGCGCTCACTCTTGCTAAACGCTACTCAGATGAGGGCGCAGATGAGCTCGTGATTTATGATATTACGGCATCTAGTAAGGGTGTTGTCGTGGATAAATCATGGGTAAAAACCGTGAAAGAGGTCATCTCTATCCCGCTTTGTGTCGCTGGGGGTATTAAGACGATTGAAGATGCACAGGCGCTCTTTGATAATGGCGTTGATAAAGTATCGATTAATTCTCCGGCATTGGCGAATCCGCACTTTATTAATGAGTTAGTTGCCACTTTTGGGAGCGATAAAGTGGTCGTGGGTATTGATTCTTACTACGATGCTGCGTTAGATGATTATTTCGTTTATACCTTAACTGGTGATGTAAATACCACTAGCAAAACAGCTTGGAAAACACTGGATTGGGTGAAAGAAGTTCAGAGTCGCGGTGCTGGTGAAATCGTATTGAATATGATGAATCAAGACGGTGTTCGTGATGGCTATGATTTGGCGCAGCTTAAAAAAGTGCGGGATATTTGCACCGTAAGCCTTGTCGCCTCAGGGGGCGCAGGAAAAATGGCCCACTTTAAAGATGCCTATTTAGATGCGAAGGTTGATGGAACACTCGGCGCTTCAGCATTCCATAAAAAAATCGTGAATATCGGTGAACTGAAAGCTTATCTACAAGATGCCGGCATTGATGTCATTATGAATAAGGAACCTCAAACCATGAAACAGATGCAAGACCCTAATGCCATTATTGAGATGATTGACTGGAAAAAGGTTGCTAATCTTATGCCGGTCATTGTTCAAGATTATGTGACATCAGAAGTCTTAATGCTGGGTTACATGAATCAAGAGGCGCTCACAAAAACGCTTGAAACTACGAAAGTGACGTTCTTTTCTAGAACCAAAGAGCGACTTTGGATGAAAGGCGAAGAATCTGGCAATGTATTAAATGTGGTGGATTATGCGCTTGATTGCGACAACGATACGTTGCTCATTCTCGCAAGACCTGTAGGACCAACCTGTCATTTAGGGGATACCAGTTGCTTTGAGTCCGTTTCTAAAAAAGCCCCTTGGGTCTTTTTCTCTCGTTTAGAAAAGCTCCTTGAATCACGCAAAAATGATGATCCACAAACTTCCTATACGGCATCACTCTATGCATCAGGCTCAAAACGCATCGCGCAAAAAGTCGGTGAAGAGGGCGTAGAAGTCGCATTAGCCGCAACAGTGCATGATAAGGATGAAGTAATTTGCGAAATGGCCGATCTCCTCTACCATGCAACGGTACTTCTGCACGATCAAGACCTTGCTTGGGAAGATGTGCTGAATAAGCTAAATGAGCGCCATTCTAAATAGTGGCAAAGCCTTATCTCATCACTCTTTTTCGTGATGTGATAGAACGCAAGCCCAATGGAGTCCTACACGGAGCCATTGGGCTTTTTATGGCGCATTTTTTGTAGAGATTTTTATGATGCAGTTAATCATGAATGCCGGCATTGTATTGTAGGGCGAGAGCGATACTTTTTATAATTCTTGAAATAATGTCAGTTACCGCCGTAAATTGATATTGTGAAGAGATCATCAACCAAGGAGAACGCCATGCACATCTTAATTGCGCCAGATTCATTTAAAGATAGCCTTACGGCAGAAGCAGTTGCCAATGCTATTGAAGCGGGGTTTCTTGAGGCGGGTTTTTTTGAGAGATTTCCCAAAGGGATTATTACAAAGCTGCCTGTCGCAGATGGTGGCGAGGGAACAATGCCGGCAATGATTGCCGCGATGCAAGGGGAGATCTTGCCTGTTGTGGTGCATGATCCTTTAATGCGTAAAATCACAGCGAATTATGGCTGGGTGAAATCCAAGCGACTCGCGATTATTGAGATGGCAGAAAGTAGTGGTTTAATGCGTCTTTCTACGGCTGAACGAAATCCACTGGTAACCTCGAGTTTTGGGACGGGGGAGCTTATTCTTGATGCGTTAAATCAAGGTGCCACATCGATTATTCTAGCCATCGGGGGAAGCGCGACAAATGACGGAGGCGCCGGAATGCTTCGTGCTTTAGGCGCGCAACTTTTAGATGCAAAAGGGGAACCATTGCCGGAATGAGGCGTCGCTTTAAGGCATCTCGCTAAGATAGATCTCTCCCAATGGGATGCAAGGCTTGCCCATGTACAGTTTGATATCGCCTGTGATGTTGATAATCCCTTAACCGGAAATGCCGGTGCTTCGGCAATTTTTGGGCCGCAAAAAGGCGCTTCAAACGAGGATGTCCAGCAATTAGATCAGGCACTATCCCATTACGCAGATATTACCGCAAGCACGTTAGGAATTGATGTGCGAGATAATGCCGGAAGCGGCGCCGCGGGTGGGATGGGGTTTGCCGGCAATGCCTTTTTACAAGGCCGATTAAAGTCCGGCATTGAAATTGTCTTAGATGCCGTCGGCTTTGCTCAAAAGGTCCAGCAGGCAGATTTAGTGATTACCGGAGAGGGGAAGATCGATGCTCAAAGCATCTACGGGAAAACGCCTGTGGGCGTAGCGCAACTGGCGAAAAAATATGATAAACCTGTCATCGCGATTGCCGGCAATATCGGGGAAGGCGCTTCATTGGTGCATGAGAAAGGGATTGATGCGCTCTTCTCAATTACGCAAAGACCCGAAGCGCTGGAAGTTTCGCTCTTATCGGCGCGAGAAAATATTATTGCGACCAGTCGTAATATCGCGCGTTTATGGTGTTTACAGACAGGCGTTTAAAGTCCTGTTTTTAAGGGATTTCATCTGCTTGCAAACGAGAGGCTAAATCCTTACTATAGAACGCTATAAATTTATCGATTTTCTCATCAATATCGATTTTGTAAATATTCAATATTTTACGCGGATTTTAAGGATGAGATTATTGAATAATCAAATTTTAAATCATGCCAATAGCAGTTAAGATTAGCACCATGCCTTGTAATGATTGGCGAATGAGAAGGGTAAAATAGAGGATTATGAAGCAAGTATTTGGGTATACGTTATTAGTCGGATTGATTATTCTCTTTTTTTGGCTCTCATATTTTGTCTCGACGAATCATGGTGATACCGTTGGCACCATTATTCCCTTTGGTTTTGGGCTCTTTTTCTTGGCGTTATTAGTCTATGCCGTGACCTATGAACTGCGGATTGTGCGTAAAAAGCGGATTGTGGCGGAAGATTATGTCGAGATTATGACGACCTTCGATTATGTTGAGTCGCTTGGCGATAATCTCCATTATGTTCATACCAAGTGGCAAGATCCAGATGGTGGGGCGATGTTTTACTTTAAGAGCGATTATGTCGAAGTGAATCCGAAACGATTTTTAGAGGGAAAACAGATTCCGGTAAAAATTAGTCGCAATAACTATCAGCTCTATGTGGTGGATCTCTCAATGTTACCGCGTTATGCATAGTGATTTTTTCAAGGTGAAGAAGAGGGAGAATAATCGATGAATGCACAAAATGGGATTATGGCTTTTATGTCGATCTTTGCCGTCATTGGGACAGGGCTTATCATCGGCTTTTTTTATAGCGGAGAACCCGTAATGTTAGCGGTTGGGACGTTGTTTTCTATCGGTGGTTGGACGCCTGTGATTTTTATCATTCGCAAAAAACAGATTCAAGCGAGCGTTAAAGCCCATGGCCGATTATTGGAGACAACCTTTGTCGCAGTACTTCTGAGTGATTTGACGATGAATGATCGCGCGACTTATACGATTCAAACTGAATGGTTAGATGTTGCCAATAATACGCTCTATTACTTTAAGAGTAATCTGCTTTGGAAAGACCCGACAGCGCTTATTAACCCCGATAATAAGATCTTTGTGAAGGTGGACCCCAATAACTTCATGCATAATTATATGGATTTAAGCTTTTTGCCGGAAAGCTTCGGCGTTTAGAAGAGGAATATTTATGCCATTTGGTGCACGGTTTACACTAGGGATGATCATCCTCCTGTTTGGAGGATTTGGACTCTTATTAACGATTTTCGCGCTGGTAGAAGGGATTCCTGTACTCTTAGTCCCAGGGCTGATTATGAGTTTCATTGCCTTTACGCCGCTCTATCTTATATTAATCAAAAAGCATACGAAGCAAAAAATGCTGACAGGTGGGCAATTGGTGATGACGGACTTTGTCGATGTGACGCGGGCGATCTATGCGGTGAATGGCTGGCAACCTTATCTCATCCGATCCGAATGGTATGATCAGGTAAATCATATAATGTATCGCTTTAAGAGTGGCCCGATTAGCGATGATCCTAGCCGATATTTAACGCCAGATATGAAGATCCCTGTATATTTAAATCCCCAAAATCCGAAACAGCATTATATGGATATGAGCTATATCGAAACAATCACGCGGTCGTGAACCTTCTGCTTTTTTATCGGTAACGGAATGGGAATGAAAGGAGTCTAGAATGACAATGGGTGAGCGCTTAGTCTCTCTTGTGATGATCCTTACCTTTGGTGGCTTTGGATTAATGATGGTGATCTTTGGGATTGCTGAAAGAAGCCTTTTTCTCGTAATATTGGGCCCCTTTGTGATGCTTATGAGTTTTATCCCGCTCTATCTCTTAACGCATCGCATGCGCTTAGTGAATCAGCTTGAAGCGCATGGTATTTGGTTGCAAACGCATTTTTTGCAGGTTTATAAAGTCACGCATACAGATCAAAAGCACCGCAAATACACGAATTATCAGATTGTTTCAGAATGGTTTGATGCTGAGAAGCAGATGGTTTATCAGTTTAAGAGTGACACAATGACCAAAGATCCGAGTGCTTATTTAACCCCGGAAACGCTCATTCCTGTTTGGGTCGATCTTAATAAACCCAAGGACTATATTGTGGATTTGGAGAGCGTTGATTGCTTGCGAGATATATATCCGGCAAAGTCATAAAACCGAGAATCTCAAAGTCTCAATCTTAACGCTTCAATCTCAAATGATTAAACTCAAGATTATGGATCTTAAACTTTAAAACTCAGCTTAAGAGCAGGGAATACGGTATTCCTTTCTATAAGCTGAGTTTTTCTACGTCTATTTTTATTGTGCTTCTACGATGACTTTTATAGTCGATTGATATCGTTTGTTTCCATTCCGATTGCCGGCAATAAGGAAGGGCAAGGAAGTGATTACGCTTCTTCCCCAAGTGCGACGGGTCTTTCTGCATCTGCGCACCATTCACTCCATGAGCCATGATAGAGTTTTGTCGGACCAAATCCGGCGTAGTAGAGCGCAAAGAGATTATGGCATGCAGAAACACCAGACCCACATTGATGCACCACTTGGCTTGGCTCAATGCCGGCAAGGCGCGCTTCCCATTCTGCTTGTAATACTGCACGATCTTTAAAGTGTCCATCTTCGCCGAGATTGAGCTCAAAGGGGCGGTTAATCGCAAAGGGGATATGCCCTGCAACAGGATCGAGTGGTTCCATCTCGCCTCTAAATCTTGCAGCGCCTCTGGCATCGATAATATGTAATTCACGTTGCTCTTTTGCATCTAGATCACTCAAGATCTCATCGGTGGTGATGATGCTAAATTCGCTCTCTTGGCGCGTAATATTTCCCGGCATGTTAATGATACTCGGCGCACCTGTTTCAAGCGCAAAGCCGGCATTTTTCCAAGCGTCGATTCCACCATTGAGGACTTGCACAGAAGCATGCCCAAGATGGCGTAAAACCCACCAGATATGGCTCGCAAACATTCCACTCTTATCATCATAGATCACCACATGATCCCCATGATTAATGCCGAGATTTTGAAATACGGTGATGAGTTTCTCCGGCGATTGAATCGGGTGGCGACCATTTTGACCGGTTTTAGGCGCGCAGATTGATTGCTCTAGCTCCACGCGCAGCGCTGTTGGGATTCGGCTGGTTTGATAAGCTTCTTGCCCATATTGAGGCTTCATCAGATCAAAACGCGCATCAATGATCTTGAGGGACGCGAGTAGTTTATCTCTGCTTTGTAGGCGCGTTGCTAGCATCTGCGTATCTATCAAGGCATCGATAAAAGGATATTGTGTAGTATCTGTCATATAAACCTCAAAAATTGATGGGATCAATGAAAAATCAGGCGCTAAAAAAGCGCTCATTCTTGAGAATGTGGCGGGTGTTATCACTCTTTTACCATAGAATGCATCTCGCTATCCGCTTTATTGTGGAATATTTGCGCCATCGGTGCAAACTTGTAGTAGATTATGGAGTGGAGTGACAACAGCGTATTTTATTTCCCCATTATTGATTTATTGAAAGGATATTTCATGGAACAGCCCTCGCCTCTTATATTAAGATCTGAATTAGAGGAATATGAGCCGGATTTACTGACTTACCGCCGTTATTTACACGCGCATCCTGAGCTTTCATTTCAGGAGTATAAGACAGCCCAATACATTATTGACGAGATGCAAAAGCTTCAGCACGTAGAGATTCTTCGCCCTGTGGGAACGAGTGTGCTAGTGAAGTTTATTACCGGAAAACCGGGCCCTAAGATCGGGCTTCGTGCGGACATGGATGCCTTAGCGGTGACAGAAGGTCGTGATGATCTAACCTTTAAGTCACAAAATGAGGGCGTCATGCATGCATGTGGTCATGATGGGCACTCTGCAATTCTCATGGCGGCATGCCGTTACTTTGACGCGCATTTTGACGAATTAACAGGTGAAGTATGGGCGATCTTCCAACATGGGGAAGAGAAGCACCCGGGCGGCGCACAAGAACTGGTGGCGACGGGGTTATTTGAAGAATTAGATTTTATCTATGGACAGCATATCTGGGCGACGTTGCCCCTTGGAACGGTCGATGTGAAAGATGGGCCGGCGAGCTCGAATTCAGATTCTTATATCATTAAGATTCAAGGCAAAGGCGGACATGCTTCGCAGCCGGATGCAACGGTGGACCCTGTGATTATCGGCTCCTTCATTGTGCAGAAATTACAGAGTGTTGTTTCTCGGCAAAAATCCCCTTTTGAAGCCGGCGTGATTAGTAACACCGTGTTTCAGGCGGGTTCAACGTCATCTTTAAATGTGATTCCAGATAGCTGTACGCTCGGTGGCAGTGTTCGTACGACCAGCGAAGCAATGCGTGCGCACTTTAAAGATGCCATTATTAGAATGGCGTACACGACTTGCGAGGAGTTTGG
>DXHP01000127.1 GCA_019113305.1 Candidatus Ignatzschineria merdigallinarum
CTTTGGTTGCTACCGTAAACATTCAGAACGGAGATTGAAAGAATATTAATCACAATAATCATATATGCCATGAAAACGCCGGCAATCACAATGCCAGCGCTACCAAATAGGGATTGTGATAGCGCCAGAAAAACATAAGAATTGTAGCGAACACCGCCTTGAAAAATCGATGTGAACAGCGTGTTTTCAATCTTGAAAATTCGCTTCATCGGAAAGAGAATCACGGCAATGATCATCGTGGCAATAAAGGTCGCCATCAACCCGCCCCATAATCCTGGCTCACTAAAGTTCGCTTTAGAAACCTCTAAGATCAGAAGAACAGGAAAAAAGAGATAGTAAACGAGCCATTCGATCCCTTTCCAAAGATCGCTGCTAGGTAACAGACGTTTTGCGATAAAGCCGGTCATGACAAGCCCAAAAATAGGCAGAACGGAGAGAAGCGTTTCTAGCATTTTGATAAATCCCTAGGTGATATTGGCGAGAAGTTCTTATAGTTGTTATGGTTTATTAAACCTAGCATTTCTCGCGGTATGTTCCTAGTGTTCTTTAGAAGAATGATGTTTTGCTTTTTTAAATCAGTGATGAATCTTAGTGAAGTCAGAGAGTATTGTTTCATTATCATAAGGATATCTAGGATAGTCATAGGTTGAAGATAAATCTATCACAGATTCTGAGTACAACTTTTCTTCGCCATTGTGAAACTGTTGGAAAATAGTCTTTATTTGGTGATTGATAATTTGGGGAGAAAATGCGAGTTTTGCATATCGATCAAATCTTGCTCGTGGATGGGAACGATCAGGTGCAAAAAAAATATTTTCTTGCCCAACATAGGCAAATTGATCTCCATAACGAATAAAGACTTCCCATATCGGAAAATCCTGAAGGCGATCTGTCGGATAGATAATCCCTTCATACAATAACGTATAGCTCTGACGATAGATTTCACCATTAACCGCAAAATTAGAGAGCACAAGATTGATCTGTAAATCAGAATCAATCGCTTCTTGATCCACGATTTCAATCGTGAAAGTTGGCAATAATGGTGCCGTTACTTTTTTATAAATCAGAAAGAGCGCTAAAGAAAGAATCCCGATTAAAAGTAGTGCGGAGATTCCCCATTTTCTAATTGTCATAGCCATTATTCCTGGTGATAGTCGATGATCGTTAATAGGTAATATTATTATTTAATAATAAAAGCCCATTAAACCGTAGTTCAATGGGCTTTGGAAGTGAATCTTATTTTAGAAGATATTTAACAGCTTATCTGCCGCTTTTCATCTTCATCCACATGCGGTTTACGGCTTTTTGTGCGCGCATATCGTATGGGCGTTTGATATGAACATTTTGCAATGATTCTTCAGATGGGAAGAGAATCGGATTATCACGAAGCGCTGGATCTAAGAACTCAAAGGATGCTTTGTTCGCCGTTGGGAACATAATTTTATTCGCCGCAGTTGCGCTATTTTTTGCATCTAACATAAAGTTAATAAATTCATAGGCTTCATCAACGTTTTCGGCATCTTTTAAGATCACCATCTCATCAAACCAGACGATAGAGCCTTCTTTCGGAATCGTATATTGAATATCATTATCACGACCGGCATCGAGAGCACTATTTTTTGCGATAAAGAAGTCGCCAGACCAACCAAGCGCCATACAAACATCACCATTGGCGATTGCGCTGATATATTCTGAAGAGTGGAACTTCTTCACATAAGGGCGAATGGCTGCCATCATTTTTTCTACATTTTCTAAATCTTGTTTGGAAGTGGATTCCGGGTCTTGTCCTAAATACATATTTAAAATGGGCACAGTTTCTGCTGGGCTATCGAGCATATAAATACCGCATTCTGCTATTTGTGCGGCATATTTAGGATCGAGCATTGCTGCTAATGAATCCATCGGCGCATCTGGTGCAACTTCTGCGATTTTCTTCGCATCATAGCCAATGCCGGTCGTTCCCCAGAAGTAAGGAATCGCGTAATCATTAATGCCTTCAAAGGTATTGAGCATCTCTAATGCTTGTGGCCAAAGATTTTTGTGGTTGGGGATTTTATCGAGATCAAGCTTTAAGAGCTGATCGGCTTCCATTAAGTACGTTACGGCAAAGTCAGAAGGCACGACGATATCGTAACCTGAATTGCCGGTGAGCGTTTTCGCAAGTAAGGTTTGGTTACTATCAAAAGCATCGGCGATCACTTTAATGCCGGTCTGCTTGGTAAATTCTGCAATGAGCTCTTTATCAATATAAGAAACCCAGTTATAAATCTTGAGTTCGCGCTGTTTTTCTTCGGCAACAGAAAGTTGTGTGAAGCCAAGAAAAGCGACCAACATTGTAATACCACGAATGATTCTCATCATGCATATTCTCCTTAAAATAACGGTAATGGCGTATAAAACGCTATTCAATAATCTGCTTCAAAACGGAGATGTGCTTTCAAGCAGCGTAAATAAAGTGTGATCAAATGATTTGATCAAGGCTTTTTAACACAAATAAAAGGGGGAAGAAAGCCTTGCTCAAGGTAAAGATTGCCGTATTTCCTCTGAAAATGAAGACGACCATCGATCAACTATTATAACGTATTGATTAGGTTTATTTTTCTTGATTCATCATGACCCGTTTATCGTGAAATAAGTTTTAAATGATGGCGCTAAAGATTCTTTGTAAGTGGATGCTCGGCTGGGGTAAATGTTTGCAGGCTTTTATCAATCATGCGCCAGCAGTTATAACAATGATTCTTAAACTAATATTGACGATAAAGTTGAGATGGAATTAGTGAGAAGGTTGGTGTCCCGTTTGTTTAAAGTAGCGACTTTCCAAAAGAGATTTGCAGAGAAAAACGATATCTCCTATACTTTTAGGCTATTGGTATTCCCCTAGAGGTGCTGTTCAAAACAGCTGAGATTGAAGTGGAACTTCGGGACTCTTATGACCTGATCTAGTTAATACTAGCGGAGGAAAGTGGCGAATCATTGCGAAAGCGAGCGTTTTTACGTATTGCTGTGCGTGCTCACACTTTCTCTGCAATGGAGAATATATGTTGATGTTACACGCTGTTACTCGCGATATCCCAGAGATTCCCGATGACAACTTGGTATCGATGATCGATGCCATTATGCCATATGTGGATTTTGTGCAGCTTCGAGAAAAATCTCGTACGTCTAAATCGTTAGGATTATTAATCGAGCGTTTATTGGAAAAAGGTATTCCTGCAGAAAGATTGATTGTGAATGATCGCGCGGATATTGCCGCGGCATTCCATATTCCTCGCACGCACTTAACCGAGAAAAGTCTTGCTTTTCCTCGTTTACAAGATGCATTTCCCGAGATGAAGTTTGGGCGATCATTCCATTCCCTGCGAGCGATTGAACGCGAACTGGCAGCTTATGATTATGGCTATTTAGGACATATTTTCCGAACATCCGAAAAGAGTTATTCCGCGCTTGGGATTGAACCTCTGATGGAAGCAGCGCAAATTGCTGAGCAAAAGGACGGCAAGCTGATTGCGATCGGCGGCATTGATATCGATACGATTTCGCGTGTATTGCCGTATTCTTCTGGCGCTGCCGTCATGTCGGCACTCTTTCCAGTTGTGAATTATCAGTTTGATATTGAGCGTGGTCGCAAAAGAGCGCAAGCATTGCGAGAGCTGATAAATGCATCGGAAAATACC
>DXHP01000128.1 GCA_019113305.1 Candidatus Ignatzschineria merdigallinarum
GTGAGATTTCGGACATCTACCAGATATTCATAGATCGCTTTAAATAGTCGATCTAAAGCAATGCCGTACGCGCGCCCAAAGGTTTGGGATAATGATGCGGCAATTGCGCGGAAATTTTCAAATGGTAGATCTCCGAGAATCACCGGCAAACTCTCTTTGAATCGCCCTGAGTTAGCAATGGAATCCCAGAATTTGGCAAAGCGCTCCATCTCCATCACTTCAAAGAATGGCATTTCACGATTTTTTAAAATTGAATATGGCGGCTCTTGGCTGAAGCTATATTGATATTCGCTGCTATGTCGAATAATCGGCACACCTTTTAAACGCTTCAAAATCCCCACTTGAATCTCTTGTGGCTCCCAGCTCCAAAGCTCATTAAAGCCTTTTGCAAAACTCTCCAGATCTTCATCCGGCAATCCAACAATTAAGTCCACATGTAGATGCACATCTGTATGTTTTGAGAGCCAAGAGATATTCTCTTTTGCCGCAACAAGATTCGTTTTACGGGAAATGAGATGCTGCGTTGTGGGATTGAGTGTTTGAATTCCGATCTCAAACTGTAAGGAACCATCAGGAAATTCTAGAATCTTCTCTTTCAACTCTTCCGAGAGATAATCCGGCACCAACTCAAAGTGTAAAAAAAGCGATTCTTCAGGATTTTTCGCCAGCTTATCTAAAAAGAAATCTAAAATTGCGAGCGTAAAATCTTTCTTTAAATTAAAAGTACGATCGACAAATTTATATTGGCGAAGTCCGCGAACATAAAGATCATCCATTGCGGCTAAAAATGGTTCAAGCGGAAAACGCCACGCTGTTTTATCCAAACTCGATAGACAGAATTCACACTTAAAAGGACAACCGCGAGATGCTTCGATATAGACTGTTCGATGCTTGATATCTTCCTCATTATAGAGATAGTACGGCAGTTTAATCTCTTCAAGCGGCGGCTCAATCCCTTTAATCACCTTCGTTTCCCAAGGTTTTTCTTCCACCAATAGCGATTTCGCGAGTTGATAGAAACTCACATCACCCCAACCAGTAATGAGATAATCCACCAGCGGATAAATTTCTGTATCTTCATATTCATAAGAGACTTCCGGCCCACCAATCGTGATAATCACGTCCGGCATTAAAGCTCGTAGATCCTTAATCAAAGAAGTCGTTTCCATAAAGTTCCAGATATAGATTCCGAAAGAAACAATCTTTGGATTTCGTTGATAGATCTCCTCAAGCATCGCTTCTTTATTCTGCTGAATGGTAAATTCCAAAATCTCCGCACGATCTTCCAACTCATGAAGATTCGCTTTCAAATAACGCAATCCTAAAGATGCATGTGAATAACGCGCATTTAAGGTGATTAATAAAATATCCATTCAAGCCCTTATTTCAACTCTAATTTTTCTTTAATTTTTAATATAACATGATACAAAAATCGCTTCCCTCAAAGCATGATGATAGTAACCAATCTCTGAGCAAGAAGCGATCTTCAAAATCCAATGCCGTAATAACCATTAGATTGTCATATAAACTCTTTTTATAAATTTTCTTACAGCTTTCTACAACTTATTTTTATAATCATCCTGTAATCAACAATGATCACAAAATGAATATTCACAAATGAACTTAATCGATAAATTGGACATTACCGCCGGCAAGTGAACCGATTCTTGCGAGCGATTGCACATTAATACCTTGATCAAGCAAACGTTGATGACCTTCTTGGAAGCTCTTTTCAATAATAAAGCCCATTCCGCAAAGTGTTGCACCGGCTTGATCAATTAAAGATTTTACGCCAAGCGCCGCATTACCATTTGCTAAGAAGTCATCGATAAAGAGAACGTTATCATCCTTTGAGAGATACTCTTCACTCACACAAACATCATAAGTACGATCTTTGGTGAAAGAGTAAACCGAGGAAAGATACATTTTTTCCATCGTTTTGGGCGTTTTCTTTTTCACAAACACCACAGGAAGTTCTAATAAATAACCGAGCATAATTGCCGGCGCAATACCACTTGCTTCGATAGTGATAATCTTATTAATCGGAAGATTGGCAAAACGGCGAACAAACTCAACCGCAATAGACTTCATTAAAATCGGGTCCATTTGATGATTAATAAAGCTATCAACCTTCAACGTCCCATCATCGAATGCTAAACCGTCTTTGATAATTCTGTCGTGGAGTAATTTCATGAAAAACCTTCGATAAGCATCTTCATGCTATCTGCTATTTGAATAATATAATACGACCATTAAAACTCGATTAAATAACCGATTTACTTTCACAATCGTATATAAAAAATTTGTGCAATATTGTAGCCTATATCTCAATGAACTGCCCGTTTTCTTCCACTTATGGCAAATGTTTCAACGATTCAAACCGCTTCTTTCTAACATCTATTAGCTCGGTATCTTGATAACAGAACTCTTTCCCTCAATTTCAATCTCGTGACGATATTGCAAGGCTCGCTCATTGAGATAATGATAATCTTTTTGATATTCTCGACGTTTCAGAGGATCAATTGCGATCTGCAATGTCATCTCATCCCTCCCCGCTTCACAAAGTGTTTGTCCAAATGGATCCACAACACAACTGCCGCCAGCAAATTGATGACCAAAACTATCCATGCCCACACGATTCACAAATGCCGCATAAAACTGATTCTCCTGCGCTCTTGCCTTAATCGCCGTACGATGCGTTTCACCATAAGGATCCATATTGCCATTCACCACCAATAATAGATCGGCATCAAGTAGCGCATTCGCTCTCCCTGACTCTGGAAACTCGATATCAAAACAGATCAATAAACCAACACGAATCCCGCGCCATTCAAATGCAACAAACTGATCTCCCGGCGAAAACAATCCTTGATCTGTAAGCCACATATGGGTTTTACGATAAGTGGCAATATGTCCTTTTTCTGGATCAATAAATACTGCACTATTATAATAAGTACCATTATCAACTTCACAAATGCCGGCAAGTACAGCTATTCCTTTCGCTTTTGCTTCTTTTTCCAGCGCTTTCACGATCTCGCCATCTAACGATTGTGAATAATCACCGGCATTATCATGAGTTGGAAAACCACTAAAACAGGTTTCGGGGAAAATAATTAAATCGCTGGTACTTTTCGCCTCACGAATCTTCGTGATAACTTTCTCTAAATTGCCGGCAATATCACCATCCACCAACGACATCTGTGCTAGTTCTAATGTTAACATTCTCATTTTCCCCTTTTCGTGATCCACATATTTTTTAATATCTGATTATTTTAATTTCTCTCGATAGTAACATGCTTTTAGCATGAAAAACCTTTCAATCTTATTTTCTCCAATCCATTTCTGAATGGACAGAAAAACACCCTATAAAACAATCTCATAACAATTTTTCATGAGCCATTCTACCAAGCCTATCTGCGACTTTTAGGAAATAAGCGTATAATACTGACTTTACATAGTGATAAAGGGGGAAATATGAATCTTAGAGAAAAAACGTGGGAGATTCTTAAAGAAGCCATTTCTGTCAACAATCGTGCCTTTCCATGGGAACGCGCGATCGGTGCGGGCATTGCAATGGCACTTCCCATTTTTATCGGTATCTGGCTCGATCAATTGCAATATGGATTGATTGCCGGATTAGGCGGATTTACTTATCTCTATGCTTTTCGCTTACCTTATGCACATCTTTCTAAACGTCTCTTTTTTGTGGCAGTATCCATCGTCATCGCCTCACTACTTGGATCGCTGCTCGCCCCTTTCCCGCTCGCCGTTGCGATCGTCATGGGCATCATCTCGGCAGTCATGCTCTTTATCTTTAATGCACTAAAATTTATTGGTCCTTCCTCGATCTTTTTTGTGCTGATTTTTGCGATTACCGCCGATATGCCGCAGACAGATCTAATTGGTAGCTTAATACGCTCAGGACTAATCGCTATTGGCGCTGGCGTTTCGTGGCTCATTGCCATGAGCGGATTTCTCCTTAATCCTCATCGCCCTGAAATCCAAGTGGTTAAACGCACCTACCAACAACTTATTAAAATGACGCAGAGCATTGGTTCTGAGAAATTTTCTGATGAAAAATATCGCACTATGGGCGCTTTCAAAGAAGCTGTGGAAACGCTTATCGCTGGCGAATTACCATGGAAACCTCGCGAAACCTATACGCGCTTACTGCATTTGGCGATTGAAGGAAACGAATATTTTCTCTATCTCATGAATCAATATGCTGAAAAAAACCACTCTGAAAAAGATCATGCTGAAAGTCCTTTATTGCCGGCAGAATGCATCACTTTTTTACAGCAAATCGAACAATCTTTAGCGAAAAACCTTAAGAACCTGCAAACACTCGATCACACATTACAAGTGCCGACATTATCTGACAAAAAACTCGAACGATATTTTGAAAAAATGAAAGCAGCACTTACTTCGCCCGTTGAATCATTAAAACCGGTGACTTTAGAGCGCCGAGATAGCATTAAAGATATTTTAAGCAATGCCTTTGATCGCAACTCACTCGTCTTTTTAACGGCACTGCGCTTCGGGGTTATGACTAGCATTGCAGCATTTATCGCTTATGGTTTTGAATTTACCAGATCTTACTGGATTCCACTCTCTTGCGTTGCGGTGATGTCCGGCGCATCGATGATTGCCACATTTCACCGAGCCTTACAACGTTCTATCGGTACATTTATCGGCATTATTATTGCGAGCTGCATTCTCTACTTTAAACCTTCCGGCTATCCCATTGCGCTTTTTATTCTCTTTTTTACGGCAACGATCGAACTCTTCATCGTTAAAAACTATGGCTTAGCCGTAATCTTTATCACGCCCAACGCACTACTCTTAGCGGAAACCATTACCGGCGGTGAATTCTCCTTCTTCCACTTCTCAACGGCACGTATGATTGATGTAGTAATCGGTAGCGCCATTGGTTTAATCGGCGTCATTTTAATGAATAAACGCTCGGCATCTCTGCGAATTCCTAGAATATTGATGCGCACTTTACGTAATCAATCCCAAATGATTCTGCTCCTATTTTCGAAACAACGCCCAAGTACGGATCAACAAATTAATAGCAGACTCATTAAAATGCGAACGAATCTTGCCAATCTCACCGCGCTTTATGATGCGGCAATTGGTGAAATCCCGCAAAAACGCGAACTGATTGAATATTATTGGCCGATTATTTATTCCATGGAAAAGCTGGCTTTCCTGCTCGAACGCGCCGCAGAAACAGAAGATCGCCCAACATTATCCGAACCAGAACTCGCTTCACTGCTCTATCTTTTTGAAACCTTAGCCAATTCCGCGAAATTTTCTGATATTGAAGCCATTAAAGAAATCCCAGAAATTCCGGGATTCCATAGTATTGAACGAGAGATTGATACATTACAAAAAGCGTTTTTAACCGACACAAAAATCAGTCCATCTTCGTCCAACTAACAATTCATAGCGCTTTCTTAATTCAACGAACCTTCCGCCGGCTTTAAACGCTTGATATCCTCCTGACTTAAAGGAATATCAAACAACGCGATCGCTTCTTGGCACGGTGCTGATAGTAAAATATCTTGAAGATGAGAACGAAATTCAGTATCTCGGTACTGCGCATTATCGCCGGTACCATACTGTATCGATCGATCAATACATGATAATTGCACAAAAGATGTTAGCGGACTTAATAAAGAGAGATACACTTCTCCCTTATGAAGATGTTGGATTTCTAAGGCTGTCACAAAAGATGCTGCGTTCTTATTCGCCGCCACAACGAAAGGCTGATTACGAATATAATATGGATCGTTTTGATCTAAAAGAAAATCATCCAATGCTTTGCTATTTTCAAGTGCCGTTATATTGGCAAAATGATCATCATAGTCTTCGACAATTCCTTCTTTACGACTACTCAAGTAGCTTACCGAAAAGTGATCATCTACCCAGCCGCAACGCATATTCACACCTTCCTGAGGATATGATGTCGGCGGCGTAATAACTTCTTGGCGATCAAGATCCATACAGATATTCTCGGCAAACGACATATTAAAAACAACACTTATCCCGAACATCAAACCTAAAAAGCACTTCTGCATTGGGTACCGCCAATCGTTAATAACGAACAAAATGATAGAACTATCCATCAATCAATATAGATCACAATAGTGATCTATATTGCCAAATAATCACCTGAAAGACACGATTAAATTTCCTATATTTCTAAATCGAGATCGTTTACTTATACAATGATCTTTTCCCGAGGAATCAGACGAATAAAGCGACATTGAATCAGCAGTAATACCACGAATAATGCCGCCGCTTCAGAGATCGGAAAAACGAGCCAAATGCTATTCACTCCAAAAATACTCGGCATAAAAAATAGCAATGGAATAAAGAAAACGACTACGCGCAATATCACAATCATTGCCGCATAACCCGCCCTTCCTACTGATTGGTAAAATTCAAGCAGCACCATATTGATCCCTAAAAAGAGATATCCCATGAAGAAATAATAAATCCCAGTAGTTGTATAATCCACAATTGCCGGATCATTAATTCCAAATAATGTAATGATAAAATGACTGCCGATAACTCCCGCAATAATCAATAACCCGCCCAAAATTGCGGCGGAAATTAAGGCTAGTTTTAAGAAAATCGCCATCTTGCCATATTGAATCGCTCCATATAAATAGCTCGTAATCGGTTGTAAAGCAGCACCAACTCCGATAAATAGCATCAAGAAAACAATATGTAGATAATTAATCACGGCATAAGCAGCAAGTCCGGTATCACCCATAAAACGATTGAAGGTCACATTAAACAAGATCACGATTAATGCCGCCGAACCTTCTACTAAAAAACTCGGGAAACCAATCGTTAAAATAGCGCCGAGATGAAGCTCGTGCCAAAAGTCACTAATCATTCCTAAGTTGCATTTCGGTCGTAAAAAATGGGTCGATAATACAAGAATGCCGGCAATTCCTGAAATGACAATGGCATAAGCAACGCCAGCTAAACCAAACTCAAAGACAAAGATAAAAAAGTAATTCAAGATAATATTCATCACCGATGTCGTGATCAATCCCACCATTGCCAAGGTTGGATTTCCATCGTTGCGGATAAAAATACTTAAAATATTTTCGATCACAAACAGTACGCCGAAGAGTAATAAGACATGCAGATATGCTAACACTTGTTCCACAATCGCATCATTCGCACCAAAAAGGTACGCAACTTCTCTTTCAAACACCAACCCAATCCCTAAAATAATACCGGTGATAATGACTGTTAATAGCATTGATTGCGTAAATATTGCTTTTGCTTTACGGGAATCGCCTTCACCTAATGCCATCGAATAGAGCGTTGCGCCGCCCATCCCAATCCATAAAGAGATCGATAAAATAATCGAGAAAATGGGTACAGAAATATTCACGGCAGCCAGTGCTTGCTCCCCTAAACCATGGCTGACGAAAAGCCCATCCACCAAAATATTAATCGACATTAATAACATTCCCAATAGCGAAGGAATGAGATATCGCATAAATAGTGCACTCGGCTTCATGGTTTTAATTAATGAATGATTATCTGTCATAAAGGTTCACTTTAACGCCCTTTTAGCGCTTAATTTAAAAGAGAATCATGATAAAGTATCTGGTAACCATATAGTCAAGATAATATCTTGTTATTGTGAAATCGTTTTTAAATTACCGAATGGATATGGGCTTCTAAAGCCAATATATGACTGAAAAGAAAGTTGGCATGCTTTGTACTTTCATTTATCGCATTAACAATCACAATAGTGACTGAAACCTCAATGGCTCTACGCTCTACACATTGAAAACAACAACTACAGAGAAACGAACAAAAAGGTCAACCCATGAAACATTTTACAACTGGCGAGTTTGCCGAAATTTGCGGCGTTAAAAAACAGACGATCTTTCATTACGATGAAATTGGGCTGCTCAAGCCTGATTTTACTCGTGCTAATGGTTATCGTTACTATTCAATCCAACAAGTGGAAACTTTTACTGTGATTGAAATGCTGAAAGAGATTGATATGTCACTGGCGGAAATTAAACATTTCTTAGAGATTAAATCACCACAAAAAGCGATCGCACTTCTTGCCGAAAAAGAAGCGATGATGGCGGAGAAAATCAAGAAACTACAGCAGACACAACAAATTATTCACAATAAAAAACTACAAATCGAAAAGGCGCTTAATCTCGATTTTGACCAGATTAATATTCAACGCCAAGAAGAATCTGCTTATCTTTTAAGCCAAGAAGTCACACAATATTCGGATAAATTTGTCTCAAAACTGTTAATGGATTTTATCAATGAAGCGAAAGAAAAAGGGCTTGATCGAGGACATCCTATCGGCGTTCTTATGCCCTACTCGGCACTGATAGAAAATAACTACCAAAACTTCAGCCATTTCAGTGTACGACTTGAGCCCCCCTCAGTTGAAGAACACAACTATGCTCAGCCTGCCGGCGATTATGTGATCGCTTATCACAAAGGCAGCTATCTTCACATTCATGAAACTTATCTTAAGATCAAAGCTTTTCTTATTCACGAAAAATACCAGATTGCCGGCAATAGCATCGAGGAATATCTCCTTGATGAAGTCAGCGTCAATGGTTTTGATAACTACGTGACGCGCATTATGATTCAAGTCAAACCTAATATTCCCTAGGATGATTGATGATGATAACGATATTTTTTCGTAGCAAAGAAGCAGCAGATTGAGCCAACACAAACCAATCCAACACCTTGCCAGAAACTAAAAGAGAGTACTTCGCCTAAAACGACTGATGAAAAAAGCGTCGATAAAATCGGTGTGAAATAAGATGCTGTTGCCAAGGTAATCACGCTGCCATGTAAAATGCCAGTATTCCATGCGGCATAACCAATACCCAATGCAAAACAGGTAAAAAAGAGCGCTATCGCTGATTGCCAACTAAATTCTAAACGTGAAAAATCCAAGCCATAAAGGGCAAAATATTGCACCCAAAGCGTGATACTTACCAAAATAAAGAAGATCGTTACCGCATTATGCCCTTGCGCCAAACGCGCCGTCACCACACAATATGCCGCCCAAATGACAGCCCCGGTAAATGCTAACAGATAACTTGCCGGATTCTCTTTAAAGTTCGTCAACATTAATGCCGGATTAAATCCCTCTTCTCCGCCTAAAACCCAGACAATTCCCACAATCGAAATCATTACGCCGGGAATCATCACCCAAGAAGCACGTTGTTTATTGAATAATACGCTCGCAACAATGGTAAATGTTGGCCACAAATAGTTGAGCATTCCCGCTTCTATCGCTTGTCTTGGGGATTTCGACAGACCAATCGATAGTGATAAACAGAGTTCGTAACTTATAAAAAGCAGACTGCCATAAATTAAATATTTTTTAGGAAAGCCTTTCAGCTTCGTCATTCCCACCGTTAAGAGCAACAGTAGCGTTGAAAAAGTATAGATTAATGCCGCACCACCAATCGCACCAAAATACCCACTCACAACTTTAATCAGCCCAACCATCGAACTCCACAAAATAATCGCCGATAATCCGATTAATGTCGCTCTGTTTCTATCCATAGAATTTATCCCAACACAAAAAGCCATCCCGTTATCACATCGCAATAACCAGATGACTTAAAAAAAATAGTAATACTTGATAATTCAAAGGCTTTTCTAAAAATAATGCCGTAGCCACCTTTTGAACTTCGCTATCATACTCCTAAATTGAGAATTTTTTACAAAATATTTAAAAGAATATAATAAGCTCTAAATTCCGTGGCTTCATGAATGAAACGCCGAGAAACTCCCATCTCTCTTTTGCCTCTGTTATGCTAGTCTTTCTATCCATTAACAATAGATAAAACGATGCTCAATACTTCATTTCAACCAATGCTTTCTCATCTCTTTAGTAACCCAAAAGTTCAAGAGATATTCAATCAGTGCCAAATGACCACACTCGATCTCACAAATTGCATGACGCAAATTATCAATGAGCAGTTTCAAAATCTCAACCAACAACATATTGCCAAATGCGCTGGCAATCACATCACAATTATTGAAAGTAACACCGATATTGAAATGCCGGCAACCTATGAGATCTCGATTATCTCCTACCCCAAAGAGATCGCCAGCATTCCAAAAAGCATGAAACAAAACCATGATCTTCTACTTTTCTTCACGGCAAAAAAAAATGAACCGGGCCTTAATGATTATCTTGATTCATTAGATGATTATGGCGCACCACTCAAAGCGCATTTCCTCAATATTGCCGGAAATCCAGCGACAATTCAGATTCTTGAACGGTATTATGATTTTGATACAAGTACTTTTAATGATTTTAGGTAAAATCTAAGCTCTACCTAATCCCCCTCTAAAATAATTTCTTGAAGAATATCTCTAGCCTCTTGAATTTTATCCTCAATATAGATTATTTCTACCTGATTTATTTTTCTTATTTCTAGATCGAAAGAAAAATAAATCAAAAATTTTCCCTCACTACATAATAAACAAGATGATGGCATTGATCTTTCTACAGCCTTAGAATAATGAACAACCTGTTTTAGATAATCTATTTCTTTAGGAAACCCACCAAATACAACACAATCAAAATTTCCAATTAATGATACTTCTAAATAAAACTCAATTTGTTTATCTTTCAAATTAATCCAATTAAACGATAGGCTTAATATTTCCTTAACAGTCCTAATTCTAGGAGCTTCAGCCCAAGCAGGAATACTAGTCCAAGCCACGTAATCTAATTCTATTTGATTAATTAGACCAATGAGATTATCTTCTAGCCATTTTTCAATATCTATTCCATATAATGTATTTGAATATAAAGCATAACTTATTAAGTCTTCCTTAATAGCCTGAGCATTCGAAAACTGAGTAAGAAACTCCTTAAAATTTTTAAAATAAAAAAACTCAAAATATCTTGGTATTTTTCCTTGCACTTCTTTCAATAAAGACGGATGTAAATTATTAAAGCTATCTGAAAAATCATTTGTATTCTGAGAAATAAAACTAACGCAATGATGTTCTTCCGCAAGCTCCAAGATATTAAACCAAAGCAAAGTATCTCTAAACCCCTTATCTCCAGCATTAAATGGCTTTATTCTTTTTAAGGATCTCTGTGTAATTAAATCTAAACTTACATTAGGATACGAAACTATATAACCTTTAAAATAAGTAACTAGTCTTCTCACAAAAGCTTCATATCTTTTTATCAAATCTTCTGCTTTTTCTAAATTAGTTAAACTTCTTTTTTTTCTA
>DXHP01000129.1 GCA_019113305.1 Candidatus Ignatzschineria merdigallinarum
TGCTCGAACTTATCTCTATATGGTTGGTCGTTATGAACTCGCAATTTCAGATCGTGAAAAGAACCTTATGAACAGATGGAATGAAAAATATCCGCCGAACAGATGGGAATGCGAGCGCAATGAGATGATTCGGGAAATTCAAGGCAATGATAACCAATATATTACGTCAAAATGTGATGCGCTTTTAATTTAACAGATTTGAGAAACGTCAGTTTTGAATAGGATCATTGATGAGCCGTGCTCGGAACATGCTAAAGATCGGACGAGAAAGTTTATGAATCGGCTGTTTAATGATGTAATTTTTATAGAAATACAATATAACGTTTCGCTTTAAAACCGATTTTACTATCATTCTCAGAAACAGCCCTATTATCGATAACACAAAAAAGCAGCAATAATAACTATTGCTGCTTTCTAATTTTTGAATATTACAAATTTGTTCGTTATGCAACTGTGGCGGTAAAACCGATGTTATCAATCGCTTCGATGATAGCTGCTTCATTAGTCTCTGCTGTAAATTCAACGGTAGCTGATTTGTTCTCAATACTGGTCGAAACAGTATTAATGCCAGCTAACTCTTTTAAAGCACTTTCAATACTCGATGTGCAATGACCACAGCTAATTTCTGGGATGCTGAATGTAATTTTTTTCATAAACGACTCCTAATCAATGCGCTTTAATAGGTATTATTCTTTTGAGTTTTTTAATCAGCTTGGAGATGTTAAAACTCTTCTTTTCATTAGAGAACATCATACTTTACGTTTAAATTGATTACAATAGTAGTTGATATTAATTTTGAAGTTCATTTGCTAAAAAATCGCTTTCAGCAAAGAGAAAAGCCACTAATAAAGCACCTAAAGCTTGGTAAAATCCTGTTTGACAATGGGCAATTCGATTCAAACGATCATTCCAACTCGGTAACCATAATAAGATACCATCATCAATAAAGGTTTTCTGAGCTAAATATTCGTTATATAAATATTCTGAAATATTTGACTCATTCTCTATCTCTTCGCGTAATTGTTGACACCATTTATGTAAAAGAGATAAGTAAATCGCTAGATGATCTGAAGGTTCTTTAAAACTCTCTAAAATCATCAACCCACTTTTAGAAAGGAGCTCTCGCATTTTTCGTTCAGCTTCTGAATACATCATGCCATCTTCACTGAGATATAGAGATGCATACGGCATTGCCCCATTTTTCTCATCTAATAAAAAGCATGCGGCAAAGTCAGCTTTGAGCTCTAATTCAGGGTCTGTAATTTTTGCCAAATCCGTAATCGCCGCTTGAAATCGTTCCACTTCTAGAGATAATCCTATTTCGATAAAAAGATCAAAAATCGTGTTTAATGCACCATCTTGGTAGATCTGTATCTCTTCTTTTTCTAGTTCTTTAGAAAAAACCTGAGCAAACCATTGATATATTTCAGATCGTAGTTGCGCCATCATACTGGCTTCATGGGCTCGTTGTTTCATCTTCTTCATGATTATCCTCTTTCCCTTATTTTTCTACATACCAGAATCAACTTTGCAGTAATAACTGTACTGTAATTTTAACAATCAGCGCTATTACTATATTTAAAAAAGGTCATAAACCTTATTTTATCATTCCATAAGATCTAAACTTCAATTGTTTCATGACCCTCAAGATCCACGACTTTAGGTCCATTAAAACCCGTTGGTTTAGGAGCAATTCCTACGAATTTTTCAATTTCAACCTGACAGGTATTCGCGCTAGGTGCTTGTGACAAACTTGAAGTACCAATGTCTATTGTTAAAGTATTAGGATCACCATAAGTATCTAAAGCACCAATGCTTTCATCTAAGGGAGAGTACCAAGCACCCTCAAATATTCGTACAACACCAGGTGGGAAATTTAGATTCACATTTGCGCCAGCCAATAATTGCCCGCGATCATTATAAACTCGCACTAAATCACCATGCTTAATCCCTCTTTGAGCGGCATCTTCTGGACTTATGAATACGGGTTCTCTGTCTGCTATTGCGTAGCTTTCTCGCATTTTTTTTGCTTCACAACCTTGTGAGTGTAGGCGATTATCCGGATGTGCTGATTGCATCCAAAGCGGATATTGAGCAGATTTTGGTCCGCCATGTGAACGTTCGGTTTTTTCCATCCAAATAGGATGTCCCTTACAATCGTCATAACCATAGCTTGCAATTGTTCGGCTATAGATTTCAATAAATCCAGAAGGTGTTCCTAAAGCATTTACTTCAGGGTCATCTCTGAAATCGGCATGGCGAACCCAGGGTTTTCCTTCTGGAAATAGCACATATCCTTTTTTCCAAAATTCTCTAAATGAAGGCATATAAAAACCTTTTGGATAGTTTTCGTTATAACAGTCCATATAGATTTTTTCTATCCATTGCATCTCATTTTTGTCTTGGGTATATTCTCGTTCTCGACCTAAACGTTTACTAAATTCACGCCAAATATCAAAATCAGTTTTTGAGTAATAGAGCGGATCAATGAGCTTTTGCATCGCAATAATGCCGCGATTACTGTAAGTACCGTAAACATCCAAATCATTACGTTCATAGGGTGTGCATGCAGGCAAAACAATATCCGCAAAACGGCACGTTGCTGTCCAGTTGTAATCTACAGCTACAACAGTTTCGAGATTACGATAGGCTAATTTCATTTTATTGCGATCTTGTTGACGATGCCACTGATTACATCCTGAAAATATGGCCATTTTATAAGGTGCAAGCTTGATGGTATTTCCATTATAATTAATCGTTTTTCCAGGCTCTAACAAGGCATCAATGACACGAGATACCGGAATGAAGTTCGCATAACCTTTATAATCGGTACTTTTGTGCTTTGGTTCTCGACCAAAATCAAGATTTAATGGGAAAGCGCCCGGCATAGAAGCGCCAGAAGATGAAACTCCCACAGAGCTATAATGATGTGAATAGCTAATACCGCCACCCGGAAGCCCTATTTGTCCGAGCATTGAAGCAATGATTGCCGCCATCCAGAAAGGTTGCTCTCCATGCTGTTGTCGCTGCATAGACCAGCCGAGCATCATCTGTGTTCGGTTATTAGCCATATCTCGCGCTAATTGGCGAATCGTTTCCGCAGGAACATTTGAGATTGATTCCGCCCATTCCGGCGTTTTCTCAATAAAATCTTCCGTTTCACCTTTTAAATATGGCAGGAATTCATCAAAGCCTAAGGTATAAGTTTCCAAAAAGGCTTTATCATACAGCTCCTCTTGCCAAAGAGTATGTGCAATCCCCAACATGACTGCTAAATCTGTCATGGGATTCACATAAAGATGTTCGGCATTTAAATAGTTTGCGGTCATACTTTTAACTGGATTAATACAAATCACGCGGATCTCTTGATTTTTAACCTTCTCTTTTAATTGTTCAAGATAGGCATAAGCCTCATGCGTTTCCGTATTCCAGCCCACTTGTAGATTTTTGACTAGATCGCTCCCCCAGATTACGATCACATCACTCTCTTCTAAGATAATTTCCCATGATGTACCTTGTGAGTAGACTTCCGTTGATCCTAGAATATAAGGCATGATCACTTGTCCGGCACCAGTTGAATAATCTCCCGCAGTTCCGACGCTATTTCCATGCATTGCAATGGCTCTTAACATATGATTGCCGCAACTATGAACTTGTCCCACAGAGCGCCAACCAACATTTCCGGTATGAAGCGCCCATGGACCAAATGTTGTTTGAATGCGTTCTAATTGTTCATAAATTAAATCAAGTGCTTCATCCCAACTTACACGAATAAAACGATTATCTCCTCGTTGTGAGGTATCGCTATTTTCACGATTTTTATACCAATCAAGGCGCACTAAAGGATAACGTACGCGTGCCGGGCTATAGATGATTCCAGGAACGGCGTCTAAAATTCGCGTGGGATATTGATCAAATTCAAACGGCTCAACTTCCATCACACGATTGGCGACAACTTTTGCTCTGAAAGCGCCCCAGTGAGCACCTGATATTCGCCATTGTGTCAGCGTTTCTAAATCGACATCGCTTGGTTGTTTAGATGTTAATAATGTGTCAGCCATTAATTGAGGCGCCAGTAAAGTCCCTCCAGCTAATAATCCTGCAATTTTTAAAAATCCTCGACGAGATTGATGACTCATAATATAAATCCTTTCTCTACAATGAAACAATGCGAATGATCGTGTTATGCAATGATATTCTGACGATTATGGATCCTTTCTAGCATTGTTCATTCGTTTTAATTTTTCTGTAATAACGTCTACTCTATTGCTATTGCGCAAAATCCATGGAATGGAGCTGTAAATACTTCAAGACGACCTTTGAGGTATCTTCATCCATATTGGTAAATCCAACCATTCCGGCAAATAAACCCGGCCAAGTATTTGTATCGTAATGTTCTGTATCTGGTTGGATATGACAAGTACTACAACCTTGCGTATAGCTCGCATTAGCGACTTCCCAAATAGGTGTAACATCCGCCGTTAATCCGCCTGACTTAATCCAAGCGGTACCAGTGACCTTTTGCCATTCAAGTCCTGTGAGGGGATCTTCTTTTACCTCAATTACATTAAAATCGCTATTTTGTGCAACATCTTTTTCTAATATAGCGCTCACAGTATTTAAGCTAAATTCCCCATATAGTACTCGGCCATAGCCTTTGTTTTTGCGCCATAGTTCATACTCGATTTTTTCGGCATCATCATTTTTCTCAATGACACGAACGGCGGTTGCAACCTCTAATGAACCAATAACGTCACTTAATGACTCATCTAGATAAAGTGATTGTGGTAAAACATTAAAGTATTCCTGTTGAATATTTGTGGTTTCATTATTGGCATTGGCTAATAGCTTATCGAGATCCTCATTACGAATACTTTCGACAACAGGAAGTTGATGGGCAATTCCCTTATGGCATTCGATACAGCTAGTATTTCTGGCCGCCGCTCCACGCATCTCCATTTCTGCCATAATATCCATTTTTTCAAAAGCCATATGCTCGTAATCATGGCAAGCACGACATTCTTTTGAACCGTTAGCATTCATTCGAGCCCATTCTCGCTGGGCAAGTTCTAACCGTTTATCTAAAAACTTTTCACGAGTGCCGATATCCCCAGTAATATGAGACCAAACTTCTCTACTTGCTTGCACTTTTCGAGCGATCTTATCCGTAAAACTATGTGGTACGTGGCAATCTGAACAATAAGCCCTTACGCCCGTTCTATTACGATAATGCACTGTTTGTTGTAATTCAGGATAGACATTATCTGCCATTGTATGGCAACTAATACAGAATGCTTCAGAGTTTGTATATTTTAGTCCTGCATCAAAGCCATTCCAAAAAATAATGCCGGCAATAAAACCACCCGTGACTAAAATGCCTAACCCAATTTTCATGCTAGGTCTTAAAAATAAGTTATAAAGAGCGCGTTTGCTACGCTTAATTATTCCCATGATTGATACCCTTTTCGCACGTGATATTTTTTTAATTTCTGCTCATAAGCTTCACTTGGTGCGATTTTGATTTAAAAATTATGCTGGAGGACCCCAAAACAATAGCTGCATTATCCATACGCCTAGGCCATAAGCGCCGA
>DXHP01000015.1 GCA_019113305.1 Candidatus Ignatzschineria merdigallinarum
ATCGTTTTTCGTCTCTTCTACGGCAACACCGAGAATATTGCTATCTGCACTTTTACTCGCTGCCGTTTTACGACCTTCATCATCCAACGCTTCAATCATGACTTTGATCGTTTCACGTTTACCATTACGAAGAATCTCAACTTTCACTTCTTCGTTCCCTTTTACGCGGCTCACAAGAATTGGTAGCTGGCTTGAAGAGATCACTTCCTGCCCATTAAACTTCAAAATGACATCACCAACTTTTAGATCTGACTTATCTGCCGGACTATCTTCTACGATGCTAGCGACTAACGCGCCCATTGGTTTATCAAGATCAAATGTTTCTGCTAATGTTGCTGTGACTTCTTGAATTTGTACACCTAACCAACCGCGGGATACTTTTCCATCTTCACGGATTTGCTCCACAATATGCATCGCTAAATCAATAGGGATCGCGAAACTCACGCCGGCATAACTTCCGGTACTTGTATAGATTTGTGAGTTGATTCCAATCACTTCACCATCAGTGTTAAAAAGTGGACCACCGGAATTACCGGGATTCACCGCCGCATCTGTCTGGATAAATGGTGTGAAGTTATCATTTGGCAAGTTTCGTCCTAATGAACTAATAATACCTTGCGTTGCCGTATAATCTAAACCAAACGGTGATCCGACGGCCATTACCCACTGTCCGACTTTCAATTTTGAAACATCGGCAATTTTAACAACGGGCAACTTATCTCCCGCAATTTTTAAAACCGCAACATCTGTTTTCTCATCCATTCCGATGAGTTCAGCTTTTAATTCCCGACGATCGGCAAGATGAACCGTAATTTTATCGGCATCCCCAATTACATGAGCATTGGTGATCACATAGCCTTTCTTATCAATAATAAATCCCGATCCGGCACCACGAACAATTCTCTCTTGCTCTTTTTGCGGCGCACCATCACCAAAGAAGAAACTAAACGGATCGTTATCCCCAAATGGTGAATTGCCCCCAAACGAGAATCCTTCAAATGGTGACCAACCGCCTCTTACAACTTCTGTTCCTTCTGTAGTAATACTCACTACCGCCGCTTTATTGTCTTCAAAGAGTTTACTCCAATCCGGCAATTGTGCGACTGCCTGCTGAACTACTAGTAGCAAAACTGCCGACAAAAATAGTCCAACCTGCGTTATATAACGTTTTCCTACTGTCATTATTAACTGCTCCTTATATTGATTGAGGAAGTGATAACATTTCTTCAATATAAGGTCTCATGTATCATTTTCAAGCAAAAAAACAGAATAAATATCTTAATTCATTCATTTTTAAAGGAATTCTTCTAGCATCGTATTCACAAAAAGATGCCCTTTTTCAGTGGGTGCAATCCAATCCTCAGCAGGAATTAATAAGCCATTGTTACGATATTTTGATACAAATTCAGCAATTTCGGAGTAAGGCGAAAAAGTTCGCTCTTCCCAGTAACTCGTCGGCACCCCTGATTTCAGACGCAAAATGTTTAGGAAAAATTCAAAGGGCAAATCATTATGAGGGATTTCTGTTAAGGTTAAACGCTCTTTTGCACTTTTTTCAATATAAGTACGCGGATGTTTCTCCATTTGCGAGCGAAGAATCGTTCGGTTATTCATCATCGTAATTTTGCCATGTGCGCCGGCACCAATGCCTAAATAATCCCCAAACTCCCAATAGTTACGATTATGTTGGCTTTCTCGATCTTTCTGCGCAAATGCCGAGACTTCATAATGGTGATAACCATGCTGTGCTAAAATTTCATAGCTACGAAGCTGCATCTCTTCAATCACTTCATCCGCCGGCAATTCAGGCTCATATCGATGGAAATAAGTATTAGGCTCTAAGGTTAATTGATAGTGAGAAATATGCTCCGGTTTCAACGCTAAAATACCAGAAAGATCTGCCATTGCTCCATCTAATGTTTGTAATGGCAGACCAAACATGAGATCACAATTGATGTTGGTAAAGCCGGCATTACGCGCAATTTCAAAGGCTTTAATCGCTTCATCACTCGAATGAATTCGTCCAATTTTCTCTAGCTGCGTATCATTTAGACTCTGTACGCCAATTGAGAGACGGTTAATACCGATCTCCCGATAAGCCTTAAAATATTGGCTATCTACCGTACCGGGATTGGCTTCCATCGTAATTTCAATATTGGGATTAAAATTGAGTAATGTCCGCAGTTGACTAAAGAAGCGATCTAGTAATTCCGGCGGCATCAAACTCGGCGTTCCGCCACCGATAAAAATTGAGTGAATTTTTCTGCCCCAGATATAAGGCAAAATTTCTGTCACATCATCAATCAGAGTCTGCATGTAAGGTTCATACAGCGCCGTATTATTTTTATGAGAATTAAAATCGCAATACGGGCATTTCTGGATGCACCAGGGAAAATGGATATAGAGAGATAAAGGGATCATAGTCATTTATAAAGCAAACATTTATCGAGCGCCTATTATACGTGACAGCAAAGCCGAAACCTATTTTCTCCATAAACCACTCACATCGATGTGACATAAAAAGAAACATCACACGATAATTCAAAGTTTCTTTTAAAACAGGCTCATCGCTAGGGTCGAATATTTGCATTCTCTCATTAATCTTGCGCCAGTAATTACGACCGACCTATTCTCATTCCCATAAATATCTGCGTGAAATCGGCTTAAAACTTTCTGATCAAAGATTCTATTTAAAAGTCGATACTTGGCTGGAGAGAATGGTTGCACGTTTTTTAGCAATCCCGCGCCAGCAGTTATGAAAGCTCTTTTAAACCAAATGACTATAAAATAACGATAACAATGGTCTTAAAATCGTTACAAAAAAAGCGACCTTAATCAGCCGCTTCCTCTTAATCTCTTAATATTTGGGGTATTAAAATGCTATAAATTCATAACCTCATTTAGACTAACTTGCCGCAATATCTTTTAAATGAATACACGCTGCTAAATGCTGCAAACCTTTTAATCCTGGTTTCTGCTGAGCACATTCTGCGGTAACTTCACTACAACGCGTTCTAAAAACACAACCTGATGGTGGATGAATTGGTGAAGGTAAATCTCCTTCCAGAAGATCTAAGGTTTTATCTCGCTCAATGTCAGGATCAGGAATTGGTACTGCTTGCATCAAGGCTTTTGTATAAGGATGTTTCGTGCTGTTATACACTTCCTCCTTATTCCCTAATTCCACAACATTACCCAAATACATGACCATCACTCGATCGGAGATATGCTTCACGACTGCCAAATCATGTGCGATAAAGATTAACGATAATCCCATCTCTTTTTGCAAGCTTTTTAAGAGATTAATCACTTGTGCTTGAATCGAGACATCCAATGCCGATACTGGTTCATCACAAATAATGACTTTTGGCTCTAAGATAAGCGCACGCGCAATCCCGATTCGCTGGCATTGTCCACCGGAAAACTCATGCGGATAGCGGTTAATGACGTTTGGCAGTAACCCAACTTTTTCCATCATCTGTTCCACTTTCGCTTTGACATCTGCTTTGGAAAGGTTTGGAAAGTGCGCTTTCAACGGTTCGGCAATAATATCGCCGATTGTCATGCGCGGGTTGAGTGAAGCCAGCGGATCTTGAAAGATCATCTGAATATCTTGACGAATCGCTTTCATCTCCCGTTTACTTGCTTGTGTCATATCTTGCCCAAGCCAAGTAATCGTTCCTTCGGTGACCGGCGCTAATCCAATAATTGCACGCGCCAATGTTGATTTACCACAACCGGATTCCCCAACAACACCGAGCGTTTCCCCTTCATATAGTCGAAGATTAACACCATCGACGGCTTTCAAATTATTGGGTTTCTCCCAGAAATATTGCCCTTTTTCTCGCACCGGAAAATAGACTTTCAAATCCTTCGCTTCTAAGATGACTTTTCGATTTAATTGGTTCATGCCATCAACTCCTTCGCATCTCTAAAACAAGCGCGCAAACGCTCATTGCCAAAAGGCTCCAACCTCGGGGCTTCTGTACACTGACTTTGTCGCCATTCACAACGAGGATTAAAAGGACAACCTTGCGGTAAATGCAGTAAGTTCGGTGGATTTCCCGGAATCGTATGAAGCATTTCTGCATCATGCTCTAATGTCGGAATCGCCTCCAACAATCCCAAAGTATAAGGATGGCTTGGTGCATGAAAAATATCTTTTACGCCTCCATATTCCATGGTTCTTCCGGCATACATCACCAAAACTTTATCGCAAATGCCGGCAACAACACCGAGATCATGCGTAATCATAATGATCGTCGTTTCAAACTCCGCCTTAAGCTCATTGAGAAGCGCCATGATTTGTGCTTGAACCGTCACATCTAACGCCGTTGTTGGTTCATCAGCAATTAATAACTTCGGACGACACAGTAACGCTATCGCAATCATCACGCGCTGACGCATTCCGCCAGAAAATTCATGCGGATACATCTTCATTCGTTTACGCGCTTCCGGCATTTTTACCGCATCGAGCATTCTGACAGATTCTTCAAACGCCGCACTTTTACTCAATCCCTTGTGCAGCATCAAGACTTCCATCAATTGTGTGCCAACCGTCATATAAGGATTCAAAGAGGTCATCGGATCTTGGAAGATCATCGCGATCTCCTCGGCACGCAGACGATTCAACTCTTTCTCTTTTAAATTGAGAATCTCTCGTCCTTCAAATTTTGCAGATCCAGACACTTGTCCATTTCTCGCTAATAATCCCATCAAAGAGAAAGCCGTTTGCGATTTTCCGGAGCCTGATTCACCGACAATTCCTAATGTTTCCCCTTTTTTCAAAGAAAAATTTAACTTATTGACAGCAGTCACTGCGCCATCTGGCGTATTAAAGACCACACTTAAATCTGTGACATCTAATAAATGATTCATCATGGATCCTCCTAGCGATCTTTAGGATCGAGCGCATCACGAAGCCCGTCCCCAATAAAGTTAAAACAGAAGAGCGTGATAATTAAGAACAGTGCCGGAAAAATCAGTAACCACGGTGCAACTTCCATCGATTGCGCACCATCAGCTAATAATGAACCCCAGCTACTCATCGGCTCTTGTACGCCTAACCCTAAGAAACTTAAGAAAGATTCAAAAAGAATCATGCTCGGCACCAACAGTGAAGCATAAACCACAACAACTCCAAGCACATTCGGCACAATGTGTCTAAAGATAATTGATGCCGTTGAAACGCCCGATACTTTTGCCGCTTCAATAAACTCACGATTCTTCAAACTTAACGTTTGTCCTCGAACAATCCTTGCCATATCGAGCCATGAAACCATACCGATTGCTAAGAAGATCAAAAAGAGATTTTGTCCAAAGAATGTCACCAATAAAATCACAAAGAACATAAAGGGAAACGAGTTGAGAATCTCTAAAACACGCATCATCAGGGAATCGAGCTTACCGCCGACATAACCTGATAATGAGCCGTAAAAAGTCCCCATTAACACTGCAACAAATGCCGCGGATAATCCCACTAATAGCGAAATCCTGCCACCAACAGCGATTCGCACAAAAATATCTCGTCCGTTAGAATCTGTTCCCAAATAGTGACCCGATTCAAAATCTGGCGGATTACTCATCATGCCCCAATCGGTATGATCGTAACTATATTCTGAAAAGAGCGGCGCAAAAATCACAAATAACGCCACACATCCCAGCAGTAATAAACTCGTCATTGCCGCCTTGTTGCTCATAAAACGACGACGCGCATCTTGCCATAAACTTCTACCGGCAACATTTAAATTTTCTGAGAAATTTTCCACAGCTTCAGACTGTGCTTTTGATACCATTTTCATCACAGCCTCCTAATAACGAATCTTTGGATCGATCACTGCATAGAGAATATCGACAATCATATTAAATAGAATGGTTAAACTTCCCACCAAGATCGTCACACTTAATACCGTCGAATAATCTCGATTTAAGGCGCCATCCACAAATAGCGTTCCCACGCCGGGAAGCCCAAAGATCGATTCGATGACTAACGAACCCGTAATAATTCCCACAAATGCCGGCCCCATATAAGATAATACCGGTAAAAATGCCGGACGAAGGGCATGTTTCAAAATAATGCGATGCATCGGCAAACCTTTTGCACGAGCCGTACGAATAAAGTTGGAATTTAAAACTTCGATCATAGAACTACGCATAATTCGGGCGATACTCGCAATATACGCTAACGATAATGCAATCATCGGCAACAACATATATTGCCATTTACCACCGTACCAACCGCCGGCAGGCAACCATTGTAAGGTGATTGCAAAAATGAGAATTAACAATGGCGCCACCACAAAACTAGGAATCACAACGCCGGTCATCGCACAGCTCATCACTAAGTAATCCCAAAAACTATTTTGCTTTAATGCCGCAACAACCCCCGCTAATGTGCCTAAAATCACCGCCAATGTAAATGCCGCTAAACCTAGCTTGGCTGATGTCGGAAAATGGGTCGCAACTAATTCATTCACCGTATAATCACGGTAGCGAAATGAAGGTCCTAAATCACCTCGAAGCAACTGCTTGAGATAATCAAAATATTGCTCATAAAGGGGCGCATTTAAATTATATTTCGCCTCTATATTCGCTAAAACTTCTGGGGGTAACATCCTGTCGCCGGTAAACGGACTTCCTGGTGCTAATCGCATCATAAAGAAGGAAATCGTAATCAATACTAAAAGTGTCGGAATCGCCTCCAAAATGCGACGCAAAATGAATCGTATCATGCTCTATCCTTTGAAATGCTATTGGGTAAATAGCCTATTATTATTTTTGACCACACACGAGTGTATCAGCGGATCTTTATAGGGACAATGTTAGTCCATAGTTAATTAGATATAAGACATAATATTTTAAAAGACAAATATTCTCAGGCATAAAAAAAGGTTTATAGAGATAAACCCCATAAACCTTCGCTCATAATCCAGAAAAAATCATTACACATCTTGCTGAAAATGATTGTTCTCGATCCACTCTTTTCTCTCTTGCCGTTGATTACGTGCAAGGAGCTTATCAAATACCGCAATCGGATTAACTTCGTCTGCTAACTCCTCAGATTCAATGACAAAATCGAGCATTGTTTCTGTCTCTGTTACTTGCTTCTCTTCCACATTCGGGGCGACTAATTGTACTAAACGGCGAGTGTCAGCACTCATCGTTGTCTCACGAAGTTGGATCGGATTCATCTCTCCCAATCCTTTGAAACGAGTGACTGATTTTTGCCCACGACTATTCTCATGTTTCTTTAAAATCGCCTCTTTTTCCACTTCGTCTAACGCATAAAAAACTTCTTTACCAATATCAATACGATAGAGCGGGGGCAAGGCAACAAACACATGTCCAGCAGCCACAAGCTTCGGGAAGTGTTTTAAGAATAGTGCGCAGATCAAGGTCGCAATATGCAAACCATCAGAATCGGCATCCGCAAGAATACAGATCTTGCCATAACGCAGCTCATCGAGTTTTTCATCATTTGGGTCAACGCCAATCGCCACCGAAATATCATGAATTTCACTCGACGCTAAAATCTCACTCGTCGGCACTTCCCAAGTGTTTAAGATCTTTCCACGAAGCGCCATTACCGCTTGCGTATCACGATCACGTGCTTGTTTTGCCGAACCACCCGCAGAATCTCCCTCTACCAAGAAAAGTTCTGTTTCATTCACATCAGTACTTACGCAATCTGCCAATTTTCCCGGTAACTTTGGTCCTTGCGATACGCGCTTACGCACAACTGCTTTTGAACTTTTCAAGCGAGCTTGCGCCGTTGAGATCACTAATTCGGCAATCGCTTCTGCTTCTTCCACATGTTTATTGAGCCAAAGAATAAAGTAATCTTTGACTGCACCATTGATGAAACTCGCAATACTCCGCGAACTTAAACGTTCTTTGGTTTGTCCCGAAAACTGCGGTTCCTGCATTTTGACAGAGAGGAGAAAGTTCAAATGCGAGAAAGTATCTTCCGGCGTAATACGAACACCGCGTGGCAATAAATTCCGCTGTTCACAAAAATCGCGCAATGCTTCTGTTAATCCTGATTTCAAGCCATTCACATGAGTTCCACCGAGCATCGTGGGAATCAGATTAACATAGCTTTCGGTCATCATCGGTGCACCGACTTCACTCCAAGCCAGCCCCCAAATCACCTCTTCGCCATCCCCTTTAAACTCTCCAAAGATAATCTCTTTCGGCAAGTAATCGATCTCTTTGAGTGCATCATACAGATATTCTTCAATCCCAGATTCATAACACCAAACTGTGATCTGTTCCTCTTCTTTCGCGTGTTCATCAATTAAAGTGATCTTTAATCCAGCACATAAAATCGCCTTTGCTTTTAAAAGATCACATAACGCCTTTTTGGCAATTTTAGGGGTATCAAAATATTTTTCATCTGGCAAAAAACGGATCTCAGTGCCGGTATTTCTTTGCCCTACTTGTCCAATTACTTCTAATTCAGAAGCTTTATAACCATCTTGGAAGGTAATTCGATGCACTGCACCATCACGATTGACAATCACTTCTAAAGATTTCGATAACGCATTCACGACCGAAACGCCAACGCCGTGCAATCCCCCGGAATATTGATAGTTATCACTATTAAATTTTCCGCCGGCATGTAACGTTGCTAAGATCAATTCGACGCCGCTGACACCATGTTCGGGATGGATATCAATCGGCATTCCTCGACCATTATCTTTCACACCTAATAAACCATCTTTGTAGAGCGTTACTGTTACTTCCGTTGCATGCCCTGCAAGCGCTTCATCCACAGAGTTATCGATCACTTCCTGCAAAATATGATTGGGTCGACTCGTATCGGTATACATTCCCGGACGTTTACGTACAGGATCAAGCCCGGAAAGGACTTCAATGGAACTCGATGTATAGTGATTTTGACTCATGTTTTTAACTCTTTAACTAAAATGAAGCATTGTTGAAATTAGATGATTCTTGCGACAAGCTTTAAGCATTCTCTTCGCCACGATCATAACAGAGATTATAAAGGTCGATCACCAATGCGCGCATCGTATCGGCTAATAGATAAGCATTTGACTGCGCAACAGCATTTTGATCTTCACTTGGCTCAAGCTTCTCTTGGAACTGATCAAGATAACGCAGACGTTTTAAAATAAAGTCATCACCCAACGAAAACGTCACAATATCTTCATAAGAGAGTCCAAGCTTTGTGACGCTCCAACCTTCTGTGATATTGAGTTCAATCTCTTTAGAATCGAGAGGAATACCGCGATAACGAGCAACACCACCTTCATCTTTAGAGAGTTCTTTCATCTCAACTTCATCAAGAAATCCAAATTTTTCAGAAGGCAAACCGCTACGCACCCAATCCGTCATTAATAATGGAATTTCCACTTGCGGCGCATAACCGACTACCGGCAATGAACCAATACTTTTACGAAGTACTGCTGTTACTAGTGAGGCTTTCTTTTCACTCGTTGCATCAACAACCAACCAACCTTTCTCTTTATCGATATAAGCCATCATCGAGCTCTGTTCTGGATAGACTTTAGCAACAAACTCATTGGTAATGATCTCTTCCAACTCTTTATAACGAGCACGATTCAAAATATCGATATTATGTTCCCGAGCTCGTTTTTCAACTGCCGTTTGGATCGCTCGGCGCGGCAACTTTTTAAGCTCCATTCCAAGACGAATAAAATAAGCATTATTCATCTCTTCCACCAGATTTTCTCCTTGAGAAAACGCTGGCAACCAACCATAAGTTTCCAATTCATCTTGCCCACAATCACGAAGCGGATATTGCGCTAACATCTCTTCTAGCTGCAACGCATCAAATTCAATTGGCTCGTCAAACTTATATATCAATATATTCTTAAATGGTCTCATACTCGTTGAGAACTCCTTAAAATTAGAAAAAGGGGATAACTCCCCTTTCTTAATAACCTTTACGATGATGATCAATCCTGATTAATATGCGATAACAACCACTAAAAATCCGTCCTAACAGACCTTAATGATCTCTCATACAGGAATGATATTATTCGCATTCCTTTATAGCATATTATTCAATAATCCTAATAGTATAACATTATGAGTCTTTACGAACTAAAAGTGCCATCGATTCAACATGCGCAGTATGAGGGAACATATCCATCACACCCGCTGAGACTAGTTCATAAGGATACTCTTTCGTTAATACCGCTAGATCACGAGCGAGTGTTGCCGGATGACAAGAAACATAAAGAATCTTTTCCGGCGCTAATGCTCCTAAATATGACATCATCTCTAACGCACCAGAACGTGGAGGATCAATTAAGATGGCGTCATATTTTTGGTTCATCCATGGGGCAGCTTTTTGATCTTGTGTTAAGTCCGCACAATGGAACTCCACATTCTCAATATGATTAAACGCCGCATTTCTGCCCGCCCAATCTGTTAAGCTCTTATCGCCTTCAACACCAATCACGCTACCCGCTTCAGTTGCTAATGCTAATGTAAAGTTTCCTAAGCCACAGAACAGATCTAATACTTTCTCATCACCTTTTAAGGCTAAAAGATCCAATGCTTGTTTAACCATCTTATTATTCATCGCCGGATTAACCTGCGTAAAATGGTAAGGCTTAAAGTAGAGCGTTAGCTTATCTAGTAATCCATAATGTAGCGCTTGATCTGAAGCACCACGCTCAGACAAAGCCGTAGTCGTGGATTCATTACCAGGTTGCAGATAAACAATCAAATCATGCTCTGCTTCAAATGCTTTTAAGATTTCTAAATCTTCTAATGAAGGCTCTTCCAATACTCGAAAGCTTAACGCATGTGATTCATCACCGACGGCGACTTCAATCTGTGGTAATTTCGCCGCAATCGATAATTTACCAATCATCTCTGACAGAGGATCTATCAATTCATCGATCTTTTTCTCTAAAATAGGACAACGATGCATATCTACAATATACGGCGTTAAACGTTCTCTAAAGCCCACCAATACTCGCTCTTTTGCCGGTACATGCTTCACACCTAATCGTGCTTTAAAACGATAATGCTGTGAATCACCACGGAGATTTGGCAAGTGCTCATACTCCGTTAATCCCGCTTGGCGCGCAAGATTTGACTTTAACTGCTCTGATTTAAAATCAATTTGACGATCGGCATCTAAATGCTGTAAACGACAACCACCACAAACACCATATGCATCACAAAATGGCTCAACACGATCTGGAGAAGCTACTAACACTTCCGTTGCTTGCGCTTCATCATACTCTTTTTTTATTTTTGTATAGTTCGCGACAACTTCTTCATTAGGAAGGGCTCCATCTACAAATACAATTTTTTCTTCAACCTTTGCAACGCCGCGACCATCATGTGCTAAATCACGAATCGTTACTGTAATAGGTTCTGAAGGAACACGATTACGTCTTCCTCTTCCTCGTCTAGGACCTCTGCTCACAACTACCTCATTTATACTATTTTTTTGCAATATAGAAGTTTAACACATCCCTTTAGAAACAAGAAAAGCCCTAAGGAATCTTTCATCAAAAGTCGTCAAAAACTTGCAATTAATAGGTAAAAACAACAATTTTTATTTCTTCATCAAGATATTACGCTAAACTAATCATCTACAACTTTAGGGATAATTGATAATAAAAATATGAATGCTACTTCTAACGATACTCTTTTCTTCCCATGCACTAGCTGTGGTGCTTGTTGCAAATATCTTCATTTAGCAGAAGAGCTCAAAGAGTTTGATCGCGGTGATGGCGTCTGTATTCATTTAGACGAATCTTCAAATCGGTGCGGTATTTATGAAATCCGCCCAGATATCTGTAATATCCACACACAGTATCACCTTCATTACCAAGACACTCCTTGGCCGGAATTTGTTGCCGAAAACTTACAAGTATGTGAAGCGCTACAACTTGATCAACAAGCAAAAATCCGTTTTGCTGAAAGTAACGCAAAAATTGAAAAGCAGACCGGTAAGCCGTAGTTAGTAAATAAGATTATCCAATTTTGAGATAAGTTTCATTGCGGTATTTTTTTCTCTCAAATAGGTAATAGTGTCCGTGAATATCAACCAATACTAGAGCAGCCTTTGCAACTCCCCCAATTGCCGTACATTGGTTCTGAAAGAAAGTCATCTATGATACTAGTGGCAACCTCACATTCATCATATGTAGCAAGTCCACGATTGATATCGAATATTTAATTAAAAAAACTATAAAAAATTCTCAGTTCCCATTGCCGTATATCGACTCTAAGAGAAAGTGGTTCCTGATGCCAGCAACTTCACGCTCTCACTAAGCGCCATCCAGATCCAGCCTCGACTTTGACTTTCACTTCTTCCATTTCTTTCTGCATTTTATTATGGTCTTTTCTTTTATTTCGACAAAAGAAAAACCCCTAGCTCATAGAACTAGAGGTTTTCAATGTTAAGCCCTGGGGGTGACCTACTCTCACATGGGATCTCCCACACTACCATCGGCGCTACTACGTTT
>DXHP01000130.1 GCA_019113305.1 Candidatus Ignatzschineria merdigallinarum
TAAATGATTATTTTTCATAAATAGCTCCCTATTTTGATGAATCTCTTAAAGTAAGAAGATATAAAAGAAGGCATTAACAAGTTATCGTAGATGTTAAATAAATATTTTTATTTTAAATGTTTTGTCAATAACCTAAATGAACTATAACAAATGTTTTTATTAAATAGTGTGCGATCCGGCCTTCACTCTTTAATTATTGATATAAGTTAATAATTATTAAAGAAAATTGGAGTTTTAGTATTGATTATGAAACCAAAAAAAGTAACGATCATAGGCGCAGGTTGGTTAGGTATGCCGCTTGCTGTAAAATTATTAGCCAATAATTACCATGTTATGGCAACGAAGCAATCAGCAGAAAATGTTAACGATTGTTTAGCAGTATTAAAGAAAAATTCGATTTTTTCTCAGCAATATGCCGTGATGCCATTTTCTGATGGGCTGCTGAATCATAATATTTTAGATTCCGGCATATTACAGCAGTTATTTACTGATCGTCAGATTATTATCACAGTTCCGCCGACACCATTTTTACGGCGATATGCTATGGAAAATCAGGCTGAGGGAATCGTCGATTATGCTAATTTTATTCAAAAAATGGCCAAGATAGCGAGTGATTATCAGGCTGAGAGTCTCATTTATACAAGCTCTATCTCTGTATATGGTAATAGTAGCGGCATTATTAATGAAGAATTACCGGCAATGCCGAAGACTAATAGCGCTAAAGCGATTGTTGCAGCTGAAAAATCACTACAGAACAATATCATTCCGGTCACCATATTGCGCTTAGCAGGACTAATCGGACATGGACGACATCCCATATTTACGCTACAAGGCCGCGACAATATTCGTTCCCCCTTAAATGCAATAAACTTACTTCATATCGAAGATCTTTTACAAGCCATTATCGTCATTTTGAATCGGGAAAAAGCCTCAAAGTCATATGATATTTATAATTTAGTAACGCCGTGCCATCCTAATCGTCAAAGTTATTATCAAACACTGGCGCAACAGTTAAATCTTACAGAACCAATCTTTGAAACGGCGCAGCCAGAACTTAAAAAAATCATTGATGGCGGAAAAATTACCAATAAAGGTGATTTCAATTATAAAGTGCTCGATCTTATCCGTTCATCTTTAAATGAAATAATTTAAAATAAATAACATAATATTAAATAGCTTTACTCCAATGATGCTTCATCATCAAAATTAAGAACGCTGAATTGTTATGGTATTTAAAGGAAGTTAAGATCAATGATCCTCGCTCGTTTTCACTTGTCACAGTTTAAAGACAGTGCTGTTTTTCTAGCAAGTATGCTTTTAAGTAGCTTTATTGCCGCTCAATTTATTGATTTACGAGCGGCAATATCGTGGACCTCCTTCTCCGTACTCTGTACTTACTCTCTCTATAACGCTAAATCTGATCGAACAAATCTGCTCTATGTCCTATTTTGGATGGCGCTTATTTTGGGGAGCACATATATTGGTCAATTATTTCATCTATCTTGGAAATTTTATCTCTATCTTTTTTTGATTAGTTATCTCTACTACTATTTCTTTGGCAAAGACCCTGTATTTGATCGTGCAATTCGTTTTGTCATTATTCTGTCAACTATCGGCACTGCTTTACCAGAAATCACTGAAGGATTACCGATTGGTGCGGCAATTGGCACTCTATCAGCACTTTTGGTTTGTCATTACCTTCTCCGAAAAAACATCGATCTCGATGCATTTAAACAAGGATTATTTAGCCACGATCTGTTCAAGCTGAATACTCATCTTTTTCCTAGGGCTTTTATTTATAGTTTTGGGATGTTTTTATGTCTGTTGATACCGCATTATCTCGGCATTGAGAAGAATTACTGGGCAACGATAACCTTCATTATGGTTATGACGCCTAAAGCAATAAACGTCCTACATAATACATTTATTCGATTTTGGGGAAGCCTTGTCGCCGTATTAGTTTTATTCGGATTATTTCAAATCCCCCATTTAGACTCAGACATTAATAATCTCTATTTTATGATCGCTTTATTACTGCTCTTCTCCTTTTTATTGCCATTATGCTTCGGGATAAGTTTTGGGATCGTTACGTTTGGGGTGACTTGTTATAGCTTGATATTAGTAGAGCTCTCAATGTATTGGCAACATCCCGTCTTATCATTGTTGATGGATCGAATTGTTGAAACAATTATTGGAGGAATTATTGCGGTGATAACGAGCTTCATTCTCAAGGCGTTACGATAGATAAAAGTTGCATATTTAAATTTAGATAATAACTAATTACCTAATATCCTTCGACAATTAGTGTTGAATTTGGGCAAGGTATCGCATATTTATCTGCAATAATTTATATCAGTTGCTTCTGGTAATATGGGAGCTTTACGGTATCTGTCGCAGAATAATTTGCTGATCAGATATAAAAATGAAAGCATTTTTGCTAACACCTTTTTAGTTTTAAAGAAGTGTTAATATCTCTTTTTACCATCAACTCCACTGATAGATGATTCCAATCTTGAAGCAATAAAAAATGCCGGGATCTTTCAATCTCGGCATTGTTAATGATCTATCTACAATCAATTATGATTCGTTAGGATTAGATCCAAATTCATAGTCTGAGCGCATTTCATAATTTTGAATAAAGTAATGATGGCTCGTATATTGGTCTACAATATCATTCATGATATTTTCTTTGGTGTAACCCATAATGTCGTAGCCTTTACTTCCATCATCGAGATAAACCTCAGCACGGAAATATTTTTGATCTTCTTGCGCTGATTCCTCATCTAATAATGTGAAGCTAGGTTTGAGGTAATGTTTCGCTTTTACACGATACACAAAGTTTGCATTATCACCATGATCAACTTCTAAACGAATATCATCATCTTCTTCCGTATTAATGACAACCGTTAAACCTTGCTTTTCAAGCTCTGCTTTAACTTCTTCAAATGCCGGCACAACAACCAGACCCATAAATTTCACGACATTATCACGACGTGGGTAGATCGTCACGTTTCGTAGACGTTTTTGCCACCCGCCAGAATCTCGAGTACTTGGCTGGACATACATATTCGCTTTGCTACGAATATCAATTTTTCCAAAGTCCATGCGTAGTGCTTTTAATAAGCCATATATGGATACCAAAATCACTAAACTAAATGGCAATGCTGTCATCGTTGATGCCGCTTGAAGGGTACCTAATCCACCATTAAGTAGTAGCACAATTGCTATCACACCGGTAATTGAGCCCCAATAAATACGTTGCCATAATGGTGTCATTTCGACATCTTTCTTACTCGAAAGCATATCCATCACTAGCGCTCCTGAATCCGCACTGGTAATGAAGAACACGGCAACCATTACAACCGCGAAAAATGAGATCGCACCGCGAATCCATTCTGCCGGAATAACAGATTGAATTGATTCAGCCACTGGGAAATGGCTAATAAAAGCAAAAAGTGCTTTTGAACTACCATCTGGACCAAGTAACGTTTCTTTGAGTTCTGTAATACCATCATTTGCAATAAGATCGATGGCAGAGTTACCAAATGTCGTCATCCAGAAGAAGGTAAAGCCCGCTGGGATCAATAGAACTCCTCCGACAAAGTTACGGATCGTACGACCACGAGAAATCTTCGCGATAAACATTCCGACAAAAGGAGACCAAGCAATCCACCAGCCCCAATATGCAATCGTCCAACCACCTAGCCAGCCTTCAATTTTTGTTTTTTCAGCTGCGGAAGATGCTGCTTCATAGCTATACATGTTGAAGGTGCTATCGAAAATACCAGAGAAATATTGCCCGATATTTTGCATTAATGCTTGTAGTAAGAAGAGGACTTTCCCACCGAATAAGAAGACAAATAAGACTAATGCAAAAGCTAAGATGAGATTTAATTCTGAAAGAATCTTAATCCCTTTATCTAAACCCATACTTACTGAGAGCGTTGCACAAGCTGTTGTCACGATAATCAAAATAATCTGTGTATTTGATGCCACTGGAATTGAGGGGAATAAGACATTTAATCCTGTATTAATCTGCATAACCCCAAAACCTAGCGTAGTTGCAACCCCAAATACGGTTCCAATCACGGCAAAAGTGTCAATTGCATCGCCCCAACGGCCATAAATACGATCCCCAATCATTGGATATAATGCCGAACGTACCGCTAATGGTAGATTCATTCTAAAACTAAAATATGCCAATATTAATCCCACGACACCGTAAATCGCCCAAGCATGAATTCCCCAGTGGAAAAAGGTAATATTCATTGCCGCTTTTGCCGCTTCAATCGTTTCAGGTTCACCAATGGGCGGTGCTAGATAGTGAAGCAAAGGCTCCGCAACACCAAAGAACATGATTCCGATTCCCATCCCTGTTGAGAAGAGCATCGCGAACCAGCTCTTATCACTATAGGCAGGTTCTGAATGGTCAGGACCGAGTTTAATCGTGCCGTAACGGCTCAAAGCGATAAAAACAAAAGCGATAAGAATAATCCCTACGGCAAGGAGATAATACCAACCGAGATTTTCGGTAATCCAAGCTAGAATGTTTGAGAAAAATTGTGGTGCATCTGGGTGCAGTATCGCGAGCGCGATAATCCCAAAGATAATAATATTTGCACTAATAAAGACGGGAAGATGAAGTGAGGAAAACAATCCTTTTTTATCGTTTTCTTCTACTTCTTTTTCTGGCAAATTCCCTTTAATGTTTGTTGCCACCATAAATAAACATCATCCTTCCTCTGCTAATGAATTAGCGAGAGATAATTTTCTAGAAACCCCATGTTTCTAGTTCTTTTCTATTTGATCATTTAAAAATATACTGGGAAATACTACCACAATATCAATCATCTCTCATGTTTCGAGATCAATAAAATGGATTTATTGATCAATTAGTGGTCATTCTTATGGACTGAAATGATCGTCGCTGTTAAGTGAATATTGATAACTGATTGTGGTGTTTTTTTATAAAATGGGTTTGGCTCAATTAAATCACTTCTAGAGAGATTAAAGAATTTCTCATACTCCATAAATCACGTTATTTTAAGATCTATTTATAAATAATGGGCACCCCTTTTCTGTTGGTTTCTAATCTCTTTTATTGTTTGTAATATTTATACAAACTCTTGACAGCTTTTATTGGTTGAAAAGCGCAATTATTAAGATTAATTAGAAGACTATTTATCATTGACTGCTAAATTTAAGAAAAATGATTAAACAATTACCACCTCAAATATATAACTATTTATCGAAGGATATACATTTAATAAAATTCATAATAATTATAAAATCGATTGATTTTGTAAATCATTCAGAACGTGATCTCGGGAAGCCGTGGAGAAATTCATGTTAAATAGAAGAGAATAACAATGGCGATTCCCTGTTTGGAGGTGCCTTAAATGGTTATGACGATTGATGAACGATAGGTAATGTCATTCTTTTCACTGAAAGAGTATTACAACTAGTTTCGGATTGAGAGAGATATAGTCGTGTATGTTTAAGCGTCTTAACAACAATAGATATCAGATCTGTCGTTATCACATGATGTATGAAACATCTTGATTTTTGAATTACCATAGAAAAAAGCTCCCAATTACGGGAGCTTTCGAGGTGATATAATATTTAACAGCAGCTGATTTGTTATTTAACTATTGATACAGAATTAACGATTGAACTGCTTATGACCGATATCATTACGGAAAAAAGTATAAGGAACATCAAGCTCTTTCATATTCTTGTAAGCCTTGTCATACGCTGTTTTGAAATCATCAGCGATTGCCACATTGAGTAAAATACGGCCGCCATCACTCACTAAGCGGTTATTTTCCTCTTTAACGCCGGCATAAAAAATTAACGCATCTTCATCATTAAAAGTAGGGGTATTTAAGGGATGACCTGTTTGTGGTGCATCTGGATATCCTTCAGAGGCAAGAACAACCCCAATCGCGAATTTCTTCGACCATTGGATTGCTGGTAATGCTTGATTGGTGAGGAGATTATAGATGATTTCGATAAAATCTGTTTCAAGTAATGGCAAAATAATTTGTGCTTCAGGATCACCAAAACGCGCATTAAATTCGATGACTTTAAAACCATCTTTGGTGAGGAAAAGACCGCCATAGAGGAATCCAGTATATGGCATTCCTTCTTGCGTTAAACCATCGACAATCGGTTGCATAATGGTTTTAACGGCGGTTTGTACTTCATTACTTTGAGCATCAAAAATAGGTGCGTACGCGCCCATTCCGCCAGTATTAGGACCTTCATCATTATCGTAAGCACGTTTATGATCTTGCGCCATAACCATAGGAATGACTTGCCCATTATGGACAAAGCACATGAGTGAGAACTCTTCACCTACAAGCATCTCTTCAATTAAGATACAAGAACCCGCATCACCAAACTTATTCCCTTCAAGCATATCGTCAATCGTTGCCAGTGCTTCATTCATTGTTTCAGGAATCACAACGCCCTTACCAGCAGCTAAACCATCTGCCTTAATAACAATGGGTAATCCGATCTTATTAACATATGCTTTGGCAGCTGCACTATCTGTAAAACTTTCAGAATGTGCTGTTGGTGCATTGTATTTCACCATCATCTGCTTTGAAAAATCTTTACTACCTTCAATTTGAGCCGCCGCTTTATCTGGGCCCCAAACTAATAACCCTCGTTTTTTAAACTCATCAGCAACGCCGGCAACTAAACTTGCTTCGGGGCCAATAATCGTTAATGCAATCCCTTCTCTCTCTGCAAAATCAGCAAGTGCAATAGGATCCGTTTCTGAAATTCCCACTAAGGTCGCATCATTTTTCATACCTGCATTTCCGGGTGCAACAAACACTTCAGAAACACGCGAACTTTTACGACTTTTCCACGCAAGCGCATGCTCACGTCCACCTTTACCAATAATTAAAACTTTCATCTATAATCTCTTCCTGATTCGATCATGAGTTTGGGAGGTTTATCTACTAAAAAATATGACTTTGTACTGTAGAATAAGCCATGGAGTATATCACAGAAATGCCGGTGAGAAATCCCTGAAATAGGGAAAGATCCCGATAAAAACTCTTTAGATAAAGATAGTTTATTGTTTTTTTGATGCATAATTCCGGCAATTGATTTTTACTAAATTGACTCCTCAAATAGCATTTGGCAACGAGGATGTAGTGCTGGTGTTTCAGGTTTTTGATAAGATCCTTTTTTCGGACCATTAATCGCCACGTCAGACTGATCTTTAATCCAATTATCTAAATCAGCATTACAACCGGATACTTTGGGAATGGCTGCCTGCTTCATACAATCAGTCGCGCCTTCTGGGCATTGTAAACGAACATGCAGATGATCATCATGTCCAAACCAAGGACGAACTTTATATTGCCAATCGGCATTTTCATCAATATTGCATAGCTCTTTCTTGATCACAGGATTAATAAATACCCTATCAACTTCGGGGAAAGAAGCAATATCGGCAAAGAGATGGAAATAATCCTCTCGCCAATGATGGTTCAACGCGCCTTTTGCTTTATCAACAACGCTTGGAACACCAAACCCTTCGATGTAACTCTCTTGAAATGCTTCTGGGGTAAACTCATATAGCCAGATATCGACATCTAACCCATTTTGATGACTCGCATGTGCAGAATGATGCATTCGTCCGCCACGGGGTTGACTCATATCACTCACTAACAGTAATTGCCCACGTTTCTCGCGCTCTAATCCGACATTTTTAAGATAGTTCACTAATGCCGGATGTCCAAAATGACGCTGACGGCTTTGGCGGACAAGCTGAAAACCTGGGCCACTCATTGCCATTTTTTCAGCGCCCAATAGACAACCATTCGCATAACCGCCAACAACTTCAGAAGCGCCTTCTGTCGGCGTTTTAAAATCTTGATAGGAATAGTTCTGCGCTGTACTAACGCTGATAGAAAAACCGATGAGTAAGAGGGTTCTTAAGAGATGATGCATTGATGTTCCTCATATAGAGTTGAGAAATATAGAAATAACGGGAGAAAAGCGAATAGATAAAATATAACCGCTTGATATTATAAATGATCTCATCAAGAGATGAATCCCTAACTTTTTAAAAAGATGTATGCCAAATTGGAAAGTTCCGCTAAAGCATCGAATTCTGATACCACTTCAGGTATGATTTCTTAATATATTATTTCATACATTCAACATAAGAGATTACACATGCGCTTATTAATTGCTATCTTTCTTCCTTGGTTAGGTTTTTTCACCATTGGTCGTCCGCTTGCAGGTATCATCTGTTTAATTTTACAAATAACCTTAATCGGTTGGATTCCGGCTGCCATTTGGAGTGTTTATTCTCTCTCACAATATACGACTGATCAAAAAATCGATGCTTTTAGACGAGAACAAAATCGTTAATCTGTCTAATTCCTTTCCTTTGATCCATCTAAATGAAATACCATGATATGCCGTACGCTAATGACGGCATATTTCATATCTTCCCTTGTTATATCTTTTTACTTCTCAATAAAAAATAGTGAGATTTAACAGAGCTTCTTAAATCATCATCTCACAATATTAATAATGAAAGATGCCGGAATACTGATCTTTCATAGACTCATCCTTATAAAATCATCATCAATTTCCTCATAAATTGCTAATTAATTTGACAAAGTCAATAGATCTCGCTAACACTATTGATAGCCAATACAAATATATTCACCTTGTGAATAAACAATATAACGAAAATAAATCAATAATTAGAATATTGGCATACTGATAAAAAATATAAGCTCGATAAAAAATAAGCACACTTATAAAAAAAGGATCACCATAATAAAACCAAGGAGGAATCTATGACTCAAAACATAGATCAGCAGTCGTGCGCGCTTACTAATCAGGATTATGTCGCTATTGATGATATGCCTGAATTTAATCAGTTTGTTAAAGCCAAAAATCGCTTTCTATTTTCCGTGACTTTTGGCTTTCTATTTATCTATATTTTACTACCTATTTTAGCATTTCAACCTATTTTACAAACACCGATTATTGGTGCCATTACGGGAGTTTGGCTCTATTCTGCGGGACTTTTTTTGATGACGATTATTGTCTGTATGCTCTATGTTCGCCGCGCAGCGAAGTTTGATCAATCTGCGGCAAAAGTATTAGCACTTTATCAAGATCGTCAAGAGGAGAACTCGCCATGAATTTAATATCTGTTAGTTTCTTTTTAATCATTGTGGCTTTAACGTTGTTTGTGACTTATATTGCCGCAAAACGTACAACTTCTGCGAAAGACTTCTATACCGCCGGTGGAGGATTAAGCGGCTGGCAAAATGGGTTTGCAATTGCCGGAGATTATCTTTCAGCTGCGGCATTCCTAGGGGTTTCTGGTGCCATTGCCTTAACAGGCTTTGATGGCTTCTTTTTCTCAATCGGTTATGTTGTTGCCAATTTAGTACTGCTCTACGTGATTGCAGAACCAATGCGAAATCTCGGCAAATACACGCTTGCAGATATGCTCATTTCCCGCTTTAATGAAAAAAGGGTTCGCGGCGCCGCAGCATCTGGCACGATCGTCATTGTTATTATGTATATGATCGCACAACTTGTCGGTGCTGGCGCTCTGATCAAACTTCTTTTTGGGATTGAATATTGGATCGCCGTTACTATCGTCGGCATTATGATGACGACTTATGTTCTATTTGGCGGCATGACAGCAACTTCTTGGGTTCAAATTATTAAGGCCATTTTGCTCCTATTCGGAACAGGATTATTGGCCGGATTAGTCTTTGCAAAATTTGGTTACTCGATTACCAATATGTTCGATACGATTGCTAAAGATCACGGCGAGAAATTCTTGATTCCCGGCATTAAATATTCAAGCCCTATTGATTCCGTCTCCATGATGATGGCATTAGTGCTTGGAACCTCAGGATTACCGCATATCTTAATGCGCTTTTTTACGGTGAAAGATGCTAAAACAGCACGCGCCTCAATCTCTTGGACAACCTGGATCACAACGATCTTCTTTGCGATGACGATCTTTCTCGGATTTGGGGCATTACAGTTTGTCGGGATTGAGAACATTATGGCAGAAAACAAAGCCGGAAATACTGCCGCGCCATTACTCGCACAATACCTCGGCGGTGAAGTACTGATGTCCTTTATTAGCGCCGTTGCATTTGCCACGATTCTGGCAGTCGTTTCAGGATTAGTATTAACTGGCGCTTCGGCAATTTCTCATGATATCTACGGAGAGATCATTAAAAACGGTAAACTCACTGCAAGACAGCAAGTCGCCGCGGCTCGTTCTGGATCTATCTCCATTGCAGTTTTATCAATTTTTTTAGCACTCTTTGCACAAAGCTTAAACGTCTCTTTCCTCGTTTCTTTCGCATTTTGTATCGGTGCCTCGGCTAACTTACCGGTGATCATCTATACGATCTACTGGAAAAAGTTCAATTCCACCGGTGCTGTAGCTGCGATTACAACGGGTGTACTCTCTTGCTTAATTTTTGGTGCAGTGGGGCCTAATATTTGGTCTGAAGTTCCTGGCGCTGCGATCTTTGTTGGCAAACCGCTTGTTGATCTTGCCGTACCAGCGGTTATCACTGTGCCATTAGGTTTCTTAGCGGGATATATAGGATCTCTAATTGGTGCGAAAAAACATAATACCAAAGAAGCGGAAACAATCTTTAAAACCATTCGGGTACGCGCCAATACGGGGATATCCGTCATATAAAGAAACTGCCCTTTATCCTGATATTTTGAGATTGAATTGGTATTGAAGATTTAAACTTTAGTAATACGTGAATCACTAATCATCATATTCACGTTAATAAGCCCAAACGCTCTCCATCGTTTGGGCTTTTCTAATCTTAGCCATATTTAATTTATTTAGATTTAAAGATCCTTAAAAGTATTGCTGCTCCGTATTTCAGATCTTATTAACGTTTTTCAATCTTACGAATTAAACTCTGCAAAGAAGTGTAACCTGCAGTTAACAGCGAAATTTCTTGATCTTGGATTAAGAGAAAGCTTGGAAAACCTCGAACACCTAATTCCCGGCAAAAACGAAAATCTTCGATCGTTTGCTGTTTTGCTTCCGCACTTTCAAACCGCTCTTTAAACACCTTATAGGAGATATCGAATGCTTCACAAATAGATTGATAAAAGTGTGTTTCTTTCGGATCTTGATTCTCTAAATAGAACTTCGTCTGTATTTGCCCTAAAAATTTCGTTAAACTTTTTTGATTATCTTGTGGCAATAACTCACGTGCCACAATCACTGCACGACAACTCGGCTCAGTATCATAATCAAAATATTCCCAATCAAGGATTTTTAATGCAAAAGGTTGTCCTGTTGTTTCTGCAATTTTTTGCCATTCGTGACGTAAGAAATCTCTAAAGGGTTCATTCCATTGATCTCCACCACCGGATCGTAATCCTCCAACCACGATTTCAAAAGCGATATCTTGTTGATCACAGTAATCTTGCAATCCCGCAACAACCGGTGCAATCCCATAACACCAAGAACACATTGGATCGCCCACATAAATCACTCGCTTGCCGGCATGCACTTTTAAAGAAGTTAATGGTTTTTGGCTTTCCGGAACTTCACATACGCCATCTTGACAATTTAACTGACTCATCTCTTTTCTCCAGTGGATTCATCCAACAATTCGCACCAATGTCATCAAATAAAAAAGCTCGAAAAGCTCATCTTCATCGATTCTCTTTTCGAGCTCATAAATCATCATACCTAATTTTCAAGATATTGTATTGCCTGATGATTTTTTATGGAGATCAATTGAATATTTTATGATTCAACCGGTTTAGCTATTTTTACTCGCGCGATTTTAAAGCCGGTATAACCATAAATAATGGCAATAATGGGGCTTAAGAAGCTAATAAACACAAAAGGTGCATATTCTATCGTTGCAACGCCCAATGTGGTTGCCATAAATGCACCACAAGTATTCCACGGCACTAATGGCGAAGTCATTGTTCCGGCATCTTCAATAGTACGAGAAAGGCATTTCATCTCTAATCCTTGATCTTTATACGCTTGTACATACATTCTTCCTGGCAATAAGATTGAAAGATACTGATCACAGGCAATGACGTTTGCCGCAATCGAAGAACCAGCTGTTGTGGCAATTAGGCTGCCCGTTGAACGAGCGAAACGTTGTAAGCTTCTAACAATTGCCGATAAAATACCACTTAATTCTAAGATTCCGCCTAAGCTCATCGCTAACATCACAAGCGCGACGGTTGGCATCATCGCTTCAATACCGCCATTATTGAGGAGTTCATTGATAATGTCATTCCCCGTCTCTTTTTCAAAACCAGAGATCATCATATCGAATACTGATTTAAATGTTTCGCCTTGCACACCAATGGCGACAGCGCCACCTAAAATCGCTCCGATAATTAATCCGGGGATTGCCGGCACTTTCATCGCAATTAAACCTAAGACCACAATAGGAACTAAGATTAACCATGGCGTAATCAGAAAGATCTCATCCATCATGGCTTGTAACTCTGCAATTTCTGCAACATTCTCGGCATTTCCGCCATAAAACATTCCCAGAATTAAGAATAAAATGACCGTAATGACCCATGATGGAATTGTCGTATAGAGCATATAACGAATATGTTCTAAAAGATCAACGCCTAGAATTCCTGAAGCCATATTGGTTGTTTCAGATAATGGTGAGATCTTATCCCCAAAGTACGCGCCGGAAATCACCGCGCCAGCAACCATTGCCGGATTATAGCCAAGGATAATTCCCACTCCCATAACGGCAATTCCAATTGTTCCAGCTGCTGCCCAAGCATTCCCGGCAGTTAACGCAACCGCGCTCGTAATCACCACGGCAAGCGGCAAGAACCATTGTGGTGATAGAATATCTAAGCCGTAATAGATCATCGTCGGCACAATTCCGCTCGCAAGCCATGTCGCGATTAATGTTCCTAATACGATCAAAATAAGTAGTGCTTGAATGGATAATGCAACGCCGGCTGTAATTCCCGCTTCAATCTCCTTCCAAGAATAGCCTAAGTAGACCGCCACAATTCCGGCGACAATCGCACTTAATAGTACGGGAATTTGCGGTTCACTTTCTAATACAAAAATCCCAATAAATAGAAAAAATGCCATGGCGATTAAGGGAATCATGGCAATCTTTAAACTGGGAATTTTTTTAGGTTTATCAATCAACGCAACAATGCGATCTGTGTTATCTAATTCACTCATAACAACTCCTCCTAGGGATGTAATCTTATTTTTATTTTTATCAGTGATAACGATTCGTTCATAACGAAAAGGCGCTATTTACCTCATGTAAGCTTATCGTGTTTCTCGCCTATTTATATTTTTTAAAATTGATAATTTGATTGGCTAATGAATGACTTATCTTGGATTTTCTTCGCCAATCATGATTTATATTTGCGATCATCATGCTTCGCTATTTTCATATACGAAGCGTATGAGATTGCCAATATTCGCTAAGTATTGTCACAGAGTGATCGCAATAGCAAGTCAATAAAATTGATGAAGACAGACAACAATTTGTCTAAAGATCCAAAATTCTTCTTAAAAACTCATGGATGAAAATATATTCTCCATTTTCCAATCCATTTCGGGCATCATCGTCAAGAATCAATGGTTACAACGTGATTAAAGAAGCCTATTTTATGATTAATAATTATTCAAAACAGCATTAAAGTTATTACGATCAATCAGCATTATTCTTCTTACAAAGCACTTGGTAAATCTTCATAAGCTTTAAAGGCTGTGATGATTATTAAAGCTCCGAGAAGCCATTAGATGAATAACCATCTCTTCGAGATTTATTCACCATGAATCTATCTCTAGCAACCATGCGGAATATCGTTCTTGCTTGATGTCACTACCCACTCAAATTCTTTTATGTTATGTTCAGAGAGTTGGGTCTAATCTCATGATTTTATCTAACACCACCAATTAAAGAATGATTAGAATAATAAATAGGATAGGATTTTATGAAAAGAAGAAAAATGTTACTGATGTTGTCACTCTTGATGCCCTTTTCTATTGGCACTCTTGGGACATTTTCTCTTGCAGCAGATGCTAAAAAACATGTAGCAATTACAGCCATTGTTGAACATCCAGCACTTGATCAAGCTCGCCAAGGAATTATTGATGAACTTCAAGATGCTGGTTTTGTGGAAGGTGAAAATCTCACGATTCAGTTTCAAAGCGCGCAAGGTAATAGCGCAACTGCCGCGCAAATAGCTAAAAAATATGCCGGCGATAATCCTGATGTTGCCATTGGGATTGGTACACCAAGTGCGCAAGCGTTATTAGCATCAACCAGAACTGTGCCAATCGTCTATACTGCCGTAACCGATCCGGTTGCCGCAAACTTAGTTAGAAGTTGGGAAGCAACAGGTGGTAATGTTACTGGCGTTTCAGATCATCTACCACTAGAACCGCAGATGGAACTTGTGAAACAGATTATTCCAGATGTCCAAAATATCGGTTTTGTTTATAGCCCAGGCGAAGTCAACTCCACAATTGTCTTGAAACAACTTCAAGAAATCTTAGAGAAAGAGGGTATTAAAGTAGTGGCAGCACCAGCTCAAAGAACTACAGATATCTCAACTGCGGTCAAAAGCTTACAAGGTCGTGTGGATGTGATCTATACCAGTACTGATAATAACGTTGTTTCAGCCTATGAATCGATGTATCAAGCCGCCGTTCAAACAAAGATCCCTTTAATTGCTTCAGATACTTCATCCGCAGAACGAGGTGCTATTGCGGCGCTTGGCGGTGATTATTATGGTATGGGCCGCCAAACTGGGAAGCTTGTTGTGCGTATTTTAAATGGCGAGAAAGCCGGCGATATTCCATCTGAAAAACCACAAAAAACAGAACTCTATATAAACCTTAAAGCCGCCGCACAGCAAGGTGCAGAAATTCCACAAGTCTTAATTGACAGCGCGACAAAAGTGATTGAATAAATCAGTCTTGATCTCATCATGATTCATCATCAGTCCACTCGCGTTATTTGAGGAAAAGACTATCGTGACATCTCAAGTAACGTGAGTTGATGATGTAAATCTCCTAGATCAATTTTTGTTAAACCTTTTTATTAACTCATCAACTATGGAGTTTTAATGTCTCTTATCTCGCTTTTTGGCGCGTTAGAAGTTGGACTAATTTATGGATTAGTTGCGCTTGGCGTCTTAATTTCCTTCCGTATTTTAAACTTTCCGGACTTAACAGCTGATGGCAGCTTTCCGCTAGGGGGCGCAGTTTGTGCAGTCTCTATTATTGCAGGTGTGAATCCTTGGCTTGCAACGCTTTTTGGAACACTTGCCGGTGCTGCAGCGGGATTTGTCACCGCTTGGCTCCATGTTTCTTTAAAAATCATGCAGCTTCTTGCGAGTATTTTAGTAATGATTGCGCTCTACTCTGTCAATCTTCGGATTATGGGCGCACCTAATATCCCTCTAATTTGGGAACCAACCGTAATCACGCCCTTTATCAACGAAGATTATAGTAATCAGTTCTGGGTAAAACCCTTAATGATTTTGTTATTTGTAATTGCGGCAAAACTCTTGTTAGATCTCTTTTTTGCAACACGTACAGGGCTTGCCACAAGAGCAACCGGCGCGAATATTAAGATGTCGCAAGCACAAGGGATTAATACCAATAAAATGACCTATCTTGGCATGATGATCTCTAATGCCCTGATCGCACTTGGCGGTTCTCTCTATGTGCAAACACAAGGTGGTGCCGATATCTCCATTGGCGTAGGAACAATCGTCATAGGACTTGCAGCCGTGATTATTGGTGAAACATTAATAACCTCTAAAAAGATGTTTTGGATTACCTGTGCTGTGATTCTCGGCGCTATTTTATATCGCCTCTTTATTGCACTTGCGTTACACAGCGGTCCATTACAGAGTATCGGGGTTGGCGCTCAAGATTTAAACTTTATCACGGCAACTTTAGTTGTGATTGCTTTAGTATTACCACAAATAAAAACAAAGATTAAAAGACGATTCAAAGGGAGACAATAATTATGATGCGTTTAGAAGATATTCAGGTCATCTTTAATGAACATACTCCTTTGGAGAATATGGCATTAAAGAAAATCAATCTCACCATTCGCGAGGGCGAGTTTGTCACAGTCATCGGCACGAATGGTGCCGGTAAATCGACGCTTCTCAATGTCATTAGCGGTAATGCCGAAACCACGGCTGGCAAAATTTTTATTAATAATGAAGATGTTACTTTTAAATCTGTTTCCGATCGCGCAAGATTAGTTGCACGAGTTTTTCAAGATCCGATGGTAGGAACTTGCGAAAGCTTAACGATCGAAGAGAATCTCGCTTTAGCTTATGATCGTGGTAATACGTCACTCGGTTTAAAGCCGGCAATTAATAAAGAGCGCCGCGAAATCTTTCGTGAACATTTGTCGATCTTAAAATTAGGTTTGGAAAATCGATTAGAAGATAGCATGGGTTTACTCTCGGGCGGTCAGCGTCAAGCGATTAGTCTCTTGATGTCCTCACTTCAACCCTCTAAGATCTTATTGCTCGATGAACATACGGCGGCACTAGATCCCAAAACAGCGGCATTTGTTTTAAAGCTGACAGAAGAGATCGTGAAGAAGAATCAACTCACCACGATGATGGTCACTCATTCAATGCAACAAGCACTCTCTTACGGTAATCGTACCATTATGCTTCATCAGGGAGAAATTGTTCTCGATGTCTCTGGTGAGATGCGCGAAAACCTAAGTATTTCTGATCTATTACTACTTTTCGAACAGAGTCGCGGGGATAAAGTGGAAGATGATGCACTTCTATTAGGATAATAAAGAACGTCGATAATGGATAAGGTCTTTTGTCTTACAACAAAAGATTCTATCCTAGTACTGTTTTCTTTATCTTTCATGCTTTAAATACCGAATTTTAGGATCATTCTGCGATCTTCGATAAAAGCCGGTAAACATTCTCTTCAACGATGCAACTGCTTATTTATAAAAGTATCTAAATCTAATAACCTAAAATCGACTTTCCTACAATTTATTGTCACTTATGAAAAAATTACTTTTAATAACCATCTGTTCCTTGCTCATTGCAGGATGTGCTTCTTCCAAATCATCTAGTTATCAACAACTACAAAATAGTCGCGTCGTAACATCTGCGCTTCATAACCAAGAGCAAATCTGGCGAGGAACGCCATATCAATTAGGCGGAAATTCTCGAAATGGAATAGATTGCTCGGCATTTGTGCAGCGCACATTTTCAGAGAAATTTGCGATTCATGTTCCGCGCACAACCGAAGCTCAAACAACTGTTGGCTATAAAATCAAAAAGTCTCAATTGAAACCTGGGGATTTAGTCTTCTTCAAAACCAATTGGGGCGGTAATAATCTTCACGTGGGAATTTACAGTGGTAACCAACAATTTGTGCATGCTTCAACTTCGCAAGGGGTCATCACTTCGTCGCTTGATAACCCTTATTGGCAACAACATTTCTATCAAGCAAGACGCTTATAGACTTTCGGTTGTAAAAAAGCCCTGATTAATAATGAGTCAGGGCTTTTTTGTGTTTTACGATTCAAGTTTAAGATGATTATCTTAGCGCTGGGTTTTATTATTCACTAACATCTCGGCAATGTTATGGGCATGATCCCCTATTCTTTCTAAGTTTGAGAGCAGATCTGTATAAGTTAAGCCTGCTTTTGCACTACATTCCCCGTGATTTAAGCGATTAATATGCTGCTTTCTTAAATAGCGCTCCATTTCATCAATGGCATGTTCTAACTCATAAACTTGACGCGCCTTAGCAAGATCAACCTTTTCTAAAGCTTCCAGCGACAATGTCACGGATTTAATCGTTAACTCAAACATCTCATAAACTTCATTTCTAGCATCTTCGCTGAGAATGATATTACGCTCAATCATATAATTGATCTGTTCTATGATGTTTTCTGAATGATCACCAATTCGTTCAATATCACAGACTAAATTCAACATCGCTTGTAATTCATTCGAATCTCTCGGCGTAATAGAATGGGGGAAGATCTTTACTAAATATTTGGTAATCTCTTCATCCAAGATATTAATGTTTTTCTCTAACATCTCCGTGAAAACGGCATCTTCAGGATTATTAGTTTTTAAGTAGGAGAGTGAGGATTTTAAACCATCTAAGCTCATATTCCCCATATGGACAACTTCTTTTTTAGCTTGGCCAATCGCAATCGTCGGTGATTTTTCAATAAGAGATTCATCTAAGTAGAGCGCGACTTTTTCCTGCTTCTTCTCTCTTTCCGGTAATAGCTTGGTCACTAACAGCGCCCATAATCCAATGAATGGTAATTGGATCAGCGTGTTGACGATATTAAAGGTTCCATGGGCAAAGGCAATCTGCATTTTAGGTTCAAGATGAAGTTGAGTTGTCACCCAAATCATAAAGTCCGTAAATAGCCCTAAGAAAATCATAAAGATAACCGTACCGGCAACGTTAAATAGAACGTGTACTGCCGCGGCACGTTTTGCCACAATACTGGCACCAATTGCTGCTAAAATTGCAGTAATTGTTGTTCCAATATTATCTCCAAAAAGTACCGGTAAAGCGGCTTCAAGCGAGATCAGATTCTCGGCATACAATCCTTGTAAGATCCCAATCGTCGCACTGGATGATTGGACAATTAAGGTAAAGACGGTTCCGACAAATACACTTAAAATTGGACTATGGCTCATATCGATAATGAGTTCGGTAAAAAGCGGCAGATGACGAAGTGGGGATAAACCGCTACTCATGAGATCAAGACCGATGAATAATCCCCCAAATCCAAAGAAGATCTGCCCGATATTTTGCACTCTGGCGGATTTAAAGAAGAAAAGCATGACTGCGCCGAGTAAAAGAATTGGGAAGGCGTATTCCCCAATATCAATCCCGATAATAAATGCGGTGACGGTTGTACCGATATTCGCACCCATAATCACACCAATGGCTTGGCGCAATGTCATTAATCCGGCACTGACAAGTCCGACAGTAATAACCGTGGTTCCCGAACTTGATTGAATCAAAACTGTTACAAATATACCCGCCAAGATTCCCATAAACGGGTTTGTGGTAAAACGATCTAAGATCGTCCGAAGACGATTACCAGCGGACTTTTGTAATCCATCTCCCATATATTTGATAGCGAAAAGAAATAAACCTAATCCACCTAAAAACTGGAAGATAACCTGCTGCCAATCCATGCATTACCTCGAAATGAGTACAAAATACAGTTAATTAAAAGACGGTATTCTAATCTATTTTGCACAATAATTTATAACTATTTGCTATTTGAGCATATTAAACTCAAGCACCTCAAGATAAAGATCAAGAATCGAGGAAGTTTTCCTAAAAGAGCGCTACAATTCCACTCTCTGATTCTGATCTTTAGTCATCAATCTTCAGACGGATGCTTCTCTCAAAAAGAACTCCATCAGCAGCATTAAATGACGATGACCTTTCGTTCTAAGAATGCGACTTTAGGTTGACCATCGATCATCGTGAAGTAGAAGTGATAAATAATATAACGATCTTCTTCTCCTGGCAGCGCAAAATGGACAGGTTCGAACTCGTTATTAGTTTTTAACACTAATTTAAAGAGCTTTTTATGATCTGCAATCTGTAACTCATAATCTTCTAATTTGTCTTCATGTGCGCGCTTAAAGCCATATTGATCCCAGTTTTCTTGATAATCTTGTAGGCGATAATTGGTAAATATCAGATCATCCGGACGACCAATTATCAATTCACTCTGAATAAATGCCATCTCTAAAGCCTTAATCACTTCGCTCTGTTTTTGGCTCTCAAATGCCGTTAAGATTTCATCATAAGCATCCCATAGAAGCGCCATATTTTCTGGTGTTTCTTCAAAAGGTTCTGAATCTCGCCAAAAGATCTGGCTTGGAAGATCGTTATCTGTTTTTTCAAAATAAAAATCCGTTGATACAGAAACATCCGGCAACAAACTATCATTAAAAGTTTTTGTATCTTTGTAAGTAATCTCAAGATTCTCTTCATCGCCTTTAGACTTATAGATAATCCAATCGACATCCTGATAATCCACTTCCGGCGTATTCGCAGGCTCATTCCAGTTGGTAATCACTTGCGTGCTTGATTTTCCACTATAAGCAAACGGATCATTCTTGCCGGAAACATTAAGATGAAATGCTTCCCCTAATGCGCGTCCTTCACAGAAAAAGTAGGTTCCATCACGTGGATAATGAATCGGCGCCATTGCATCGACGGTTAATCGGTTTTTGCCGTAATCAATGAGAAGCTCAGCATCCATCACCGAGTTATCGGTTCGTGAATTAATATTCCCCCGGCGATTATCTTCAATCACATTTTTAGGAAAGAGCGCAGACATGCCATTAATTTTGAAATCGCACATCACGGTACTATAACTCGCGCCAATGGACTGGAATTCCTCTTCAGCATAAGTTGCCGTCATTAAGGGATGATTCTTGAGTGCAAGCTTCGCTGCTTGCGTTGCTGCATTGTCATTCTCGCTATAAAAATATCCACCAATACCAGCAGCAAGAATCACCGCAGAACCTATTCCTAACCATACTTTCTTCATTAATCATCTCTCTCAAACGATCTTTAAAACTATTAAATACGTGTTTGTCTATTTTCTACAATTACCTAATACCGGCACTAGTGTAACGAAATAAAACATCATTAAACGATTAATTCTCAAATACAGCGCATAATTCTGACTTCTCTCATCATTTTCGTAGATTGATACGGAATCAATCTTTTTATAAACAAGAATACAAACCCCAAAATAATTGCCTTTTAAAACTATTATTTTGTTAAGATTACTTCTAAATTTTTGATTCAATTTTTATGAGTAGTTTTAAATATTTCAATGTTTTTCTATCTTATTTAATGACAGTGATCGGGATGATACTGATCATTACGGACAAAACGAGTTCATCATGAGAAAACTTATCAAGTATCTTTTTATCCCATTATTCGGGCTTTCGACTGCGCAGGCGGATATTCAATGGTCTGTCATGATTAATAAACAACAATCAGAAACTGTCGGGACATTAACCAAAGATCATTCCGAAAATATCCTACGAATTTTAGAAAGCATGCCGTGGATTGAAGAAGGTTCGCAAACGGGTGAAGGTAAATATCTCTACGTGATTTACTCTCCTAGCTCTGAAGAAAGCCAGAAGCTCTATCAGCAAACCAGAACACTTTTGGAAGATGTGAATATTCGCTGGATTCCGATTCAACAGAAGGAATTCATTATCGTTGATGGATTATATGAAACTCGTACGCCAGAAGCATTAAAGAATGCGATGACAAATGGAACTTTTCCTACAATAGAAAATACGGAAAAAACAACATTAATCTCTAATATGGTACTTACGGGATTTGTGTATCTGCGAGCACTGAATATTTTTTCACCAGAATCTTTATCTTATTTTCCTACCGTGATTTATGGCGGATCTGAAAAGCTGCTCGTTCATCCAAACCCAAGCAATATCGCAGATATTGTCCCAAATATTCCAGTGACAACTCCGACGATACAAGATATTACGATGGATAGTTTATCTGAAAATAGCTACAAGGTTTATCCCGTTAGAGAATTTGCTTATTTCATTAATGAAGAGAGTTCGCCGGCAACTGTCACACTCTATCCTGCTGAAAATGGGATTAGTCTCGGCACGATCAATAATCAATTACCCATTAAAGGAATTACCGATAATGGCTATATGGCAATTGATATTAGAGATGGGAATGGTCAGTATCTCTTCATAAAATACTTTAACGATGATGTTGAGATCAATGCTCGCAATCAAGGTCAAAATCAGGCTCAGGAGTAATTTTTCTGATTGATGATTTCACGATTGAATCAAACTGCTTTCATGAAGTGATGAAAATATCCTATTCAAACGTAAAAAGTTAAGAGTTTAAAACTCCGAGTTTGACCTCAACCAGATCCAGATATGCCGGCAAAGTAAGAATCACGAATCCTCTACTTTGCCGGCATGTTTATTGGTGGCTCGTTATTTCGAATACAAAAAATTATAAATCTAAGAATCTAGCGCTGTTTTAAGGAAATCTCTCGGCAATCAAATCGCTCAAAATAATTCTTACCACTCTGAGAAAATCGTTGCTGATACTTCTGAAAATGATTGATTAAATAATTATTCGTGTTCTCAACAATCGCTTCACTTCGAAACAGCTGGCGATATTCTGTAAATTCTTCGGCTGAAAAGAGTTCCACTCGCGATAATCGACCATCCATATCTTCTGGATCTTCGGCATATCCCCAAAGCTCATCTAGCACAAATCCCTCTTGCCGGCACATTTCTAAAAAAGGGATCACATCCGATAATGTCATAAATGGTAATCGATATTGATGTTCAGCATCATCACAAGGAAGATGATTACGCTCACGCCATAACTGACAATGCCGGGAATCTCGCTGATAATGGAGCATTGCCGTATTCACTTCTACCTTGCCACTTTTCAACCATTGATGAAGATTACTAAAATCCATCATTGCCGGAAACTGCTCTAAAAATGCAGAATAAAATGCTGCAAGATAATCCTCATGATTCATCTGAGAACCTCGAACAAATCGCTGAGGATTACAACTTTCTAAAAAACGAATCCCGATGTCCGACATTCCCAAATAAGGCGCACGCCACGCAATTTCCGGCGGTAATATCGCTAATTCATTATTGAGGAATCCACAAATCTCTTCCTCACTCGGCACTCTCGTCTTTGTATCTAAACTCAAAAACTGATGCCGATTCAAATGCCCTAAAAGATTCACGGCAAACTGCCAACTCATTACCGGCTTTCGGGATTCGACAATCTCTAATTGGTTCACATAGTTTTCGGTAACCCGATAAAATTCATGAACCGAGAAAAACTGCGGTTCATAGAGATAATCTGAGCAGAAGAGTTTGCAGAGATTTTTTAGGAGGGTTTGTTCGTTGGGAGTGAAATTGGTTGTCATTAATAGCTAATTTTAAAGAGTCTTATTTAAAGGAGAATGAACAATCTAAAAATGCATCTTTGGCATCCAAATAAGCTTTTGATTTATAGGTAATGGTTATCGTTCGATAATCATCAGTTTCATCACCGTACTGATTGTATAAAATGGATTTAATTGCATCTGCATCAGGTTTAAAATGATATCCTGATTCTAAGTATTCTTTATCGCTAAAGACATTATAAGACCCATCACTAAAAGTAGGCTCACCCCACTTTGTTACGAAAAGAAAAAAAACTTGATCAATAAAATTATTAAATTTATCGTCACTTTTCTTAATTAAAATAATATCTAGATAAGTAATCACATCATTGATTGTTGATAAATTCAAAAGCATTCTTTCAGGGCTATCTTCAACTATTTCATTCTTCCAGTATTGTCTGAAATTTCTCCCAAACGAACAACCTCGTTCATCTAACTCCTGATCCTCATATTCACTTTGCCCATACTGATCCAAATTTTTAATACTATTAACTTTCTCTCCCATTTTGATTCCAAGAATCTCCTCAAAATCATACTCATCTTGAGCCATAACTGGATTCACAGAAAAACAAAAAACTGAAAAGAATAAAACTAAATAGCTCCGCATTAAATACCCTTTTATGAAAATATATTTGATATAGCGAGTAATTATAACAATCTCTTCATAAATTAAAGTCTATTAAAGATAAACTACACAATAATGTCTGTTGAAATTATTCTAATACGATCAATGCTATAGTTTAGAAATGAGTTATATACTCCTGACATATCTACTTCTTCTAACAAGGAGTCGTAATTTTTAATGTGACTCAAGTCATCATGGCTGAGATGGTAAACATTCTCAAGCAAAACCCATTGCATCAAAAAAATAATTGAGTGCGCAATCTCCACATAATTTTTACTTTTTTGGATACGATAAAGCTCAATTAGCTTTTCACAACAATCAAGTAGTTCTAAAAATTTAGTTTTATTAAAAAATTTATGATGATGTAGTTCTATCATGAATGTATCAGTATCAACTTGGTACTCAGCAATAATTTTGGATTCTAAAGTTTTAATCATAGTTTAAGTATTATTTATTAATAGCTTTCTCAACTACACCAGTAATCTTATCTAAAGCTTTTTCAATAGGCATTTTATTATCCATTTTATCTAAGGTTTTAGATGGATTAAATGAAACACTTTCTATTGTCAGGCTCATAAGCTTTTCTAACATTTCTTTTTGTTTTTCTTCCTCTGTGCTAATAGCTGAAATTTGCATCTTAAAACTAGCATAAGAACTTGCTAAAGCTTCTTTATGAGCATATTCCTGTTGCATTCTCACATTTTGATTTAAACGTGATGAAACAAACGTAATTAACCATATTAAAGTAAATAAAAATGGCCCTTGGATTAATAATCTTTTTATTATTAACTCGAAATTAAGGACTTCATCATTACCTGAAAAAGAAATTACATTATATAAACCAAACATTAATAGAGCAAAATACAATACAAA
>DXHP01000131.1 GCA_019113305.1 Candidatus Ignatzschineria merdigallinarum
AGGAATTGAAGCAACGATTGATAAACTGGAAACTGATAACAGTTAAGGTTTTTAGACTGAAAGTCGTCTAAAAATGATTTCCGACAATGAGTGAGCTTTACGATTATAATCATTGTTCCTGATTTTTAGTGGGTGGACGTATTTAATGACTATTAGTGATGATGACAAAGATCTTTTTCGTAAAACGATTGGGAAAGTGAAAAAAATCAAAAATCATAACGATCGTATTTTGCATCCAAAGCCGAAGTTAAAGCTTAAAATTCGTAAAGCTTTGCGCGAAGAAGCTTCTTTCCAAGATCTTATGAGTGATGATACGGCTTGGATTAATACTGATCCGATGAGTGAGATGCGTTTTGCGCGTGATGGTGTTTCTCGAAAGTTGCTGCGAGCATTATCTCAAGGTGATTTTTATCCCGATGATACGATTGATCTCCATGGTTTAACAGCAAGTGAAGCGCGTGATGAACTGCAAGAGTTTCTATATCATGCGTTAAAACGAAATCTATTTTGTATCAAGATTATTCATGGACAAGGGAATAGCTCAAAAGGAGATCCGGTGATTCGAGGATTAATCGAGCGTTGGTTAAAGCTTCAGATTGATGTTTTAGCATTTGCCAATCCTCCCCAGAGAATCGGTGGGCGTGGTGTCACTTTATGTGTGTTACGTTCCCAAGATTCATTTGCGCATTTTTAAATCTCATCGGTTTTAAAATCTTTGAATAATATTTGCCGTGATGATCATTTCAGGTATGATAATGCACTATTCGAGGTAAGTACGATGCTGCATCCGTTATAGGATGTGATATTTTTCATCATATTTATCGTTTGGGTTCCCTCACCCCAAGTTAATATAAAAGGACAATGATGCGTTATATCTATCTTATCGCCTATGTAATTTCTATTTTTGTGGCGAATCTCCTTATTGATAAATTTATCGAGCTACCGATCTACGGAATGCTCAGTGCCGGCACGATCTTTTTCGCCTTTGTTTTTACGCTGCGCGATCATCTTCATCGTTATGGTTTACGGTTTGCGCTATTAGGCATTACGTTGGCTCTGATAATCAATACTATTTTAAGTATCACTTTTGGGATTCCGATCCGTTTTATTATCGCTTCTTTCTTGGCGATATTGCTGAGTGAACTTGCAGATACGGCAGTTTTTGAAAGATTAAAAGAGCGCTCTTGGGCGCTTAAAGTGATTGCTAGTAATGCGGTCAGTGTGCCGGTCGATAGTATTGTCATGACCTTAATCGCCTTTTTAGGTATTTTGACGATGAGTGAAATGCTCGCGATTATCTTTGCCGATATTTTAGCGAAATATTTGATTGCGTTAACGGTCATTATTAGGCCTGAAAAAATCCGTCTTTTATGGCAAAAATTAACAAAAGGAAAAGAAACGACATGTTTATCCCTGAAACACGAGTAATGAGTTATCAATCGCCGCATCATGAGATGACGATTGATCTTATTGCGAACCGAAATCCACATCTGAAAACAGAACAATGTCATATATTAGCAATGCCAATTCTATGTACGAGAAGTCAAAATCCCGGCGCCGGATCAGAGCTCTATATTCGTTATAAAGCGAAAGGATATTTTCTAGAGCTATTTTCCTTAGATCGTTATATTGCGGAATTTTATCAGCATCAAGATGTGCGAGATATTGAGTATTTAACACAAGAAGTTGCTAAAGATTGTGCTAATGCTTTAGGGCAAAAGGTGATTGTCGAAGCGCATGTGAACTTAAATGGCGTGAAGCAGAAACAACATATTTTAGTGAAGGCAAAGCCGAAAGATATATCATAAATTATGAATAGCATCGCCGAAGGATAGGCTTATCAACAATAACGCATTCAACGCTCTTCACTCTTGAAAATAGCGGCTATAATGTTTCGATACTTTAGGGAAAACCTTGAGAGATTGAAGTTATAAGGATGCATAATGTTAGAAAACGGTGTCGATCAACAGTCAGATTATCAAATTCTTGAACCCCAAACCGTGCCGATTGCTGGCAATATGATGATTGAAGCATCTGCGGGAACAGGGAAAACTTATACGATTACGTTATTGGTTCTCCGTCTTTTATTGGGGTTGAATCCGGATCAAACACCGAAAAAGTTGCCGGAGATTTTGATTGTGACCTTTACTAATGCCGCAACGGCTGAGTTAAAAGAGCGGATCTATTCTCGTATTGTTGATTTGAAACAAGCATTTTTTAGTTTCTTGATGGATTATCCGGTTGAGGATGAAGCATTACTACAACTCATTGAGCGTTATTTAATGCAGGCAGAAACGAACGCTATCGCTCAAGATGCGGCATTAGAAACGGCCATTAATCTCTTAAATCAAGCGTAAGGTGCGATTGATCAAGCGTCAATTTTTACGATTCATGCCTTTTCTCAGCGGCTGTTAAAAGAGAATGCTCTCGATTTAGGGCAATCTTTTCATTTTGAATTATCAACCGATCTCTCAAAACTCTATCGTGAAGCGGTTTATCATTTTTGGCGTGAAGAGTGCTATCCTCTGAATTTAGAGTTATCGCGTTTTGTAATACACTATTTTGATGTGCCAATGAGTGAAGGCTTTGGGGTTTATCGTCAATCGAGCCTTTTTTCAAAGGTGGAAAGTTTGGTGCGAGATCCTTCTCTTATTCAAACGCACTTATTTCAGGGAATAACGTCCTTGAAAACGTTATTTGAGAGGCAATTCGCGCACATTGCATCAGTGAAGCAACGAGTTTTACTATTTTCCTTGGCAGATTTTACGCAGCTAATTGATGATGTTGGACTTAAAAAACAATCGTATCGTGCGGATTTAGTCAAGCGTTATCATGCGGAGCTCATGAATTGGGCAGAGAGTGAGTCGCCGGCGCTTTTTAGCAATTATGAGAAGTTCACGTTGCCTTTTATGGAGAGCCGATTAGCAAAAAATGGGGATCTTAGTCGTTTGCCGGCAAATCTTATTACGCTTTTTGAAGATCTTGCTGTCATTGCGAGCTTTAAAACGATCAGTTTACATTATGCGGCATCAAAGATCGTTAAAGTTTTAAAGATGCTGAAACATGATGCCGGCGTATTAGGATTTGATGATCTTTTGACGGAGCTGAATCATAAGACTGAATCGCTTTCTGATGCATTTTTACAATCGTTACATCTTCGTTATCGCGTGGTAATGATTGATGAATTCCAAGATACGGATAATTTACAATTAGAAACTTTTCGCCGGCTATTTTTTGATCATGCCGAAATTCCATTTGTAATGATCGGCGATCCTAAACAGTCGATTTATGGGTTTCGCGGCGCGGATATTAATGCTTATTTGAGCATGAAAGAAGATGTCGATGTGATCTATACACTTAATACGAATTATCGTTCAGGTCTATTACAAGTTAATGCTGTCAACCAACTATTTGGTAGACGATCCTCAATCAGAGCGGCGTTTGTCCATCAAGATATTCCCTTTATTGATATTAAAACGCCGGAATCAGCGGTTAGTACGAAAGTGGTGCAACCTAATATTGTTGAATCAGGTATGACGATTTTGGAATATCTGCCAGCAGAAGCAGAATTGAGTTTTACCAAAAAAGGGGAAGGCTCTTTGAGCAATCCTGAGTTTCGAGCACAAATCTCGCAAGCTTGTGCGAAAGAGATTGTGACACTTCTTACCGAAGGAATATTAACCACCAAAGATGATTCTCGCAGTATCATGCCGGAAGATATTACAATCTTAGTGCGAAGCGGCACGGAAGCTGCAGATATTCAACGAGCGCTGCGCCTTGCGGGCTTAAATTCGGTCTATCTATCTGAACGCAATTCTGTATTTGATCCTGATAATAGTATTGTTGCGGATCTCTATCTCTTTTTACGAAGTTTGGTCTTTAAGCATGAAAAGACGATTCTCATGCAGTCATTAGGATCAGTGTTATATGGTTTATCGGTCACGGAATATGAAGCGATTAAAAGTGATCCTGAAAAACTCGAAGTGCTGCTATTTGAACGTAATGAACTTAATGAGATTTGGGATCAACATGGTGTATTAGCAATGCTTCGTGCTTTTATGGTGCGAGAAGATCGTTTAGCGAAGTTATTAGCGCTTGATAATGGGGAGCGATTAGCGAGCGATCTCTTTCATTTAGGGGAATTATTGCAACGAGAATCCTTTAATAACAGAGAAGCGTTATTATTGTGGTTACACGATAAAATGTTTGGTTTTGAAGAAGGAGAAGGCGCAGAGATTCGCTTGGAGAGTGACTTTAAAACGATTCAAGTGATGACGATTCATAAATCGAAAGGATTAGAATTTCCAGTCGTATTCTTGCCTTTTGGGTTATTTAAAACGCAGGCAAAAAGTGAGGGTGTTTATATTGATCCTGAACATCATCAGCGGCACTTTGTCTTTGCCGGAGATGCAACGGAAGCTGAGAAAAGCTACTTTAATGAAGAGACATTAGCGGAAGATATCCGGCTATTATATGTCGCCTTAACGCGTGCGAAATATCATACTTATGTAGGATTTTGCCGCACATTGAAAAAAGAGGTTTATCAAGATAATGCGCTCAGTTACCTGCTCGGTTTAGATGAAAAGAGCGATGATCCTTCAGCAGCATTTTTAGCGAACTTTAATGAAGCATTCACTCGTCGAGAGATTTTGGCAGAGATGCTTCAAGTTTCTCGGCATGTTCTATCGGATGAAGTCGTGACTCAGAAAGAACCCGCGCAATTTACGAGAATAATAGCGCCTTTATGGCAATTTACGAGCTTTTCTAATCTCTCTTATAATGCACAGAGTTCTTATTTTACGCCGCTGTTAGAAGATGAACTAGAGTTTGATGATTCATTATTGCCGGTCACCGAGAGCCTTTTTCCGAAAGGGGCGATTACAGGGAATTTTATCCATGCATTGTTAGAGGATTATTCGCCGGTAGAGTTGCAAGATCGTGGATTACTCATACGAGAAGTGGAACGAGGTTTTGCGCATTTGGTGCGAGAAGCGCAATTGCCGAAGCTCGTGGATGAATTAGAAGCTTGGCTCGAGGATATTTTACAAGCGTCTTTGCCGGTGCAACAGACATTGTACGAGATTTTATCGAGCGAGCGGCAGATTAAAGAGCTGGAGTTTATTTTTCCGATTGAATCCCGGCTGACAAAAGAGGCTTTAAATGATCTACTTTGTCAAAATTTACCACGAGAAAATGCGGAAGGTTTGAAGTTTGAAGCAATTGAAGGTTTCTTGCGCGGGTTTATCGATCTCTTCTTTGAAGTTGATGGACGTTATTACGTTGCAGATTATAAGTCGAATACATTAGGTGAACGAAAAAGAGATTATACAAAAGCGCAAATGGAACACTCTATTAAACATGCGCATTATGATCTGCAATATCTGATTTATACGGTTGCAGCAGTGAAGTTTTTGCAAAATGTTCAGCCCGATTTTGATTACGAACGTGATTTTGGCGGCGTGATCTATTTCTATTTGCGTGGAATGAGCAAGGATCATGATAGCGGTATCTATTTTATTAAACCGGATTATGAAATTATTCAGGCATTAATGATACTGTTTGATGATCAGCAATTAGTATCTGATAAGTTAGAAGATGCGCTATTGGAGGAGTATTAAATGACGGATATGACACAATTTGATCTCTTTGATTTGCCGGCAGATGATGCACCTGATGAAACAGCGCTTGCTTATCAGCAAAACTCTTTAGCTTCTTTATCTGAAGAGAGAAAAGCGCCAGTTTTTGTGCAGCAGGAGCAAGCAGAGAAAGAGATTGATTTAATTGCCTTGATGAATATCGTTATTGAAGATAGGGATCGGTTTTTAGAAGATCCTGATCGACTCATGAAAAGCTTTAAATCATTGTTGCAATCCTTGATTGAAGCGCGTTATTTCACACATGTGGATCTCTATTTTGCCGAATTTATCACGCAGCAAAAAGGCTTCAAAAATGCTCAAGATTATTTAGGATATTGTTTGCTCGCCTTATTAGTGAGTAGAGCTTATGGATTAGGACATACGGCATTGCCACAACGTTATCTAAATTCTCCTAATCAATGGTTTATTGAAAATACGCACAAAGAGCGTCGGCAAGTGATTCAAGGCTTGTTGAAAGTTGCATTTGATGTGGAAATTTCACTTGATTTGGATGGGTATTTAGAAACGCAGTGGCAACCGATTTTAGAGAATGTTTCTCTGCCGCTACTTGTTACTAAAAATGGCATCTATTTGGAGCGAAATTATGTACAAGAAGGCGTGATTGTTTCGCTCTTTAAATCAGTGAGGGAGTTGCCATTAACGGATGCCGAAAATCATTATGTGAGTGAGCGCTTAC
>DXHP01000132.1 GCA_019113305.1 Candidatus Ignatzschineria merdigallinarum
ATGTAATCTAAGAAAAAGAGCGGCTCTGCACCTTGCGTTAAGATATCATTCACACACATTGCGACTGCATCAATTCCGATCGTATCGTGAATATTCATCTCAAAAGCGAGTTTTAATTTTGTACCAACACCATCCGTTCCGGATACTAAAACAGGTTTTTTATAGTTGAGTTCTGAAAGATCAAATGACCCGCCGAAATCTCCAAAAATATCCATTGCACCAATACGCATTGTGCTAGCGACATGCTTTTTAATACGTTCAACAGACTCGTAACCTGCTTCTAAGTTTACGCCAGCCTTTTTATATGCATCACTCATGCTCTATTCCTTTAAAATCATAGCGCCGAAACTCTTTCTTCAGCACTATCTATCACTATTAATTATTCTTTATGCTTCTTTATGGGCGATTTTGCCGGATTATCAAAGCATTTTACGATTCGTTATTGCCTCATTGGGCGATATTAATTGCCGGCAACTAACGATTCTTTAAAACTTTTGGCACTGATATCCGTTGGATATTCGCCGGTAAAGCATGCCATACAAACACCACAATTAGGACCTAAGCTTTCAGAACGTTGTAATGCACGAACCGTTCCTTCATTGCTTAAAAACTCTAATGAATCTGCTTTAATATGACGGCGCATCTCTTCTAAATCAAGTTGGTGCGCAAGTAAGTCTTCACGATGAGAAGTATCCACGCCATAAACACACGGATACTTAATCGGTGGTGATGATACTCGCATGTGAATCTCTGTTGCGCCGGCATCACGAAGCATCTGCACGATACGGCGACTTGTCGTTCCTCGCACAATCGAATCATCAATCACGACTAAACGCTTTCCTTTCACAACCGATGGAATCGGTGCTAGTTTCATGCGAACACCTTGCTCACGGAGTGCTTGCGTCGGCTTAATGAAGGTTCTGCCCACATAACGATTCTTGATTAATCCCATCTCATTCGGTAAACCCGCAGCTTCTGCATAACCCGTTGCCGCTGAGATAGAGGAATCAGGAACGCCAATCACCATATCTGCATCGACGTGAGATTCATGATAAAGCTCAACACCACTCTGTTTTCTAAAGCTATGCACGTTACGCTCTTCCAGATCACTATCTGGGCGCGCAAAGTAGACATACTCCATCAAGCAGATCGCGTGGAAGCAATCATCGGTGAAGAACGTGGACATGATTCTACCATCTTCAATATAGACAATTTCACCCGGCATCACATCGCGAATATAGGTTGCGCCAACAATTCCTAATGCACAAGTTTCTGAGGCAAAGACATAACCGCCATCCGTTAATTTGCCGATGCAAAGTGGACGAATACCTTTACGATCACGAACGGCATATACGCCGCTGTCATGCAAAATAAAGTAATTAAATGCCCCTTCAAGCTCTAAAAGAGAAGCCTTTAGACGATCTAAAAATGCCCCTTTTTTCCGGCGCATCAAATGCACAAGAATTTCTGCATCACCAGAAGCATGAAACACACTTCCCTGATCTTCCAGTTCACTACGCAGTTGCAGCGTATTCGTGATATTCCCGTTATAAGCGATGGCAAATTTTTCATCACTCATCTTCATGATGAGCGGCTGAACATTATCATAGCCTTTAGCACCATTTGAGGGATAGCGAATATGTCCGACACTGTGACTACCCGAAAGCTTGCCAAGAACCGCTGGATCAGAGATGACATCGGTTAAGAGCCCTTCTCCTTTAATCGTATTGATATCCCCATTATCATTTAATACAGAGATTCCAGCGCCTTCTTGACCACGGTGCTGCAAACTATGCAGCCCGTAGTATGTCAGAGAAGCGGCATTTGGATTTCCAATAACCGCAAACACTTATTTCTCCTTGCGAGCGAGTAAACGCTTATGGATTTCACGGTAAGCATCAATGACGTTACCAAGATCTTGACGGAAACGATCTTTATCAAGCTTGCTATGTGTTTCAATATCCCATAAACGGCATGTGTCTGGGCTGATTTCATCCGCAAGGACGATTTCGCCTTTCGGATTACGACCAAACTCCACTTTAAAATCCACAAGCTCAATACCAATTTCTGCAAAGAGTTTAATTAAGAGCTGATTAATTTTACGCGCTTCCGTAGAGATCGTATCAATCTCTGCTTGTGTCGCTAAACCAAGCGCTAAAGCGTGATCAGTATTGATTAATGGATCATTAAATTCATCTTTTTTATAGCAAAATTCAAGAATCGGAGGATTGAGTTTTGTCCCTTCTTTAATACCTAAACGGCTTGTGAGTGAACCTGTTGCGATATTACGCATGATCACTTCTAACAAGACGATATCGATCTTTTCGCATAGAACGTCGCGATCATTCACTTGTTTGATAAGGTGCGTTTGGATACCATTTTCAATGAGATAATCAAAAATCATTGTGGAGATTGCGGCATTCAATACGCCTTTATCTTCAAACTGTGCTTTCTTCGCACCGTTACCTGCTGTTGCATCATCTTTATAGTGAATTAACACCTCATTTGGGTTATCCGTACTATAGATCTGTTTTGCTTTGCCTTCATAAAGTAATTCTGACATGTTAAACCTCTTCCCGCTCGTGTGTTTTATTTAGAAGTGACGAATGCAACCGCATTCTCAAAAATTGATTGTGCTTTGTTTCCTGGCATATTGAGGAATAATCCCTCTTCATAACGCTCACTGTGCGCCATTTTTCCAAGAATTTGTCCGTTAGGACTTGTGATTGCTTCAATGGCAAAACCTGAAACTGCTGGGTTAAAGGTTGCATCAAGCGTTGCGCGGCCTTTGTGATCCACATATTGTGTGGCAATTTGACCATTTTCTTGTAAGGTTGCAAACATCTCAGGTGAAATCACTAAACGACCTTCTAATGCCGCAAATGGCAAGAGATGTTGATCGCCCACGGTTTCATTGGCAAACCAAGGTGACGCATTATTGACAACTTCCGTCGTGACCATTTGCGCTTTGAATTCACCATGTTGATTCACTGATAACAGCGCGTCGTTATTGTCACGGAACTCACCATAAGGTAATAATCCCGTTTTGATTAAAGCATGGAATCCTGCGTTAATTCCGAGGATTAAACCGCCTTTTTTCACAAAGTTTTCTACGGCAACCTTAATCTCTGGGCGACTTAAGAAGAGCGCCATTGTTGATCCTGTTCCTGCTGGTTCTTCGGTACTTGCAAAACCTGATGCCAACGTGAAGATCTCAGCCGCTTCCAGGCCTTTGATAAACTTCTCGATAGACGCCACATAATCAGATTCTGAAAGCATCACAATCGGCTGCACATTAACAGCTGCGCCGGCATTTTCAAATGCTTTTGCCACATCATATTCACTGTGAGTTCCTTCAAATACAGGAATAAACGCTGTTGGTTT
>DXHP01000133.1 GCA_019113305.1 Candidatus Ignatzschineria merdigallinarum
TTTACCATTGGTGTATGTGAGTCTGTACCTACGCAAGTATCCGGCATAATCCAAGTTTTGCCATCTTTCTCATTTGTCCAAGCAACTTGTGAAAGATACTCTAAGTTTACTTGGTGACAGATACCCGTTCCTGGTGGAACAACGCGGAAGTTATCAAATGCGTTTTGACCCCATTTCAAGAACTCATAACGCTCACCATTACGCTCCATTTCGAGCTTCACGTTTTCGTCAAAAGATGAATTGGTACCGAAAGTATCGATCATTACCGAGTGGTCGATCACAAGATCAACCGGTGCTAATGGATTAATGTGCTTTGCGTCACCGCCTGCTTTCACCATTGCATCGCGCATTGCTGCTAAGTCAACTACCGCTGGAACACCCGTAAAGTCTTGCATTAAAACACGTGCAGGACGATATTGGATTTCACGTTTAGATGTACGGTTGCGAGCCCACTCACCAATCGCTGCGATATCATCAGCATTTACAGTGACGTTATCTTCAAAGCGAAGTAAGTTCTCAAGAAGAACTTTCATCGATTTAGGGAGTTTTGATAAATCTCCTAATTTCTCTTCCGCTTTTTTGATCGAATGGAAATGGTACTCTTTGCCACCAACATTTAAGGTAGAGAGAGTGTTTAATGAGTTAATTTTACTCATGTTGACCTCCTAAGTTTAATAAAAAATAATCTGCTAAACCCTTTAAAAACTTTATATTAAGGTATATTCCAATGACTTTATTCTTCTATTTATCTCATCATTGAACCTCATTCCGCCGACATGATACCAAGATTACTCGGTAAAAGGAATCGCTAAAAGCCCCTTTCTACGCAATCTCATCAATTAAACTGAGCATTTCTACAACACCCATCGCGGCAGAAAAACCATTATTTCCCGCTTTTGTTCCTGCTCTTTCCAATGCTTGTTCAATCGTATCGACAGTTAATACACCAAACATGACTGGCTTTCCGCATTCTAAGCCGATTTTGCTAATCCCTTTTGCCGCTTCTCCCGCAACATAATCAAAGTGAGCCGTTGCTCCACGAATCACCGCACCAAGGCAGATCACCGCATCATATTCTGCTTTTTCTGCAAATTTTTTGGCAATTAAAGGAATTTCATAAGCACCAGGAACCCAAGCAAGCGTAATCTCCTCTTCTTTAATTCCACTTCTTAAAAGTCCATCCTTTGCGCCATCAATAAGTTGTTTTGTAATCAGGCTATTAAAGCGTCCTGCAACAATTGCAATTTTTTTACCATGTACTGATAATTGACCTTCTAATACTTTCATATTTTGCTCCATTTTATTTTAATAACATTTAATTTTAAAATTTAATAAATAAAAACCTGTTATTTAATTTTTGAATATTCAGGTTCTTTCGATATTAGTGATAGAGAAATAGCGCCTTATAAATCTTTACAGAAATTGATATAGGTCAAGTTTTAGACTCTACTATTTCTCCTTTGATAAATTTTACCGCCGGCCTTACAGATCATGCCCCATTTGATCGCGCTTGATATTGAGATAACTCTCATTCTCGGCGGTTTCAAATCTTGGTGTTCCTTGACGCTCAATAGCAATTCCTGCTGTTTCCATCGCCGCAATCTTATCTGGATTATTAGTCAATAACTGAATCTTTTGCACTTTAAAGAATTTCAACATTTTTGCAGCTTCATCATAGGTACGCTCATCTGCCCCAAATCCTAACATCTGATTCGCAACAATCGTGTCATACCCTTCTTCTTGTAATTTATAAGCTTTCAGCTTCTCAACAATTCCAATCCCACGACCTTCTTGGCGAAGATAGAGTAAAATTCCATTTTTAGCAGCGGCAGTCTCTTTCATTCCAAACTCTAATTGCGCATGGCAATCACATTTCACAGAAGAAAAAACATCTCCTGTTAAACATTCTGAATGAATTCTCACCGTCGCTGTTTCTGCATGGTCATGCTCTTTATTAACCAATGCAATATGCGGCTCACCACCATTTTTATTTGGGAAAGTATAGATATCGAACTCCCCAAATGCTGTTGGTAATGTTGCACTACTCAGCGGCATTAATACTGCTTCGTCTTCCAACATCAAACGATAATTCACAAGGTCTTGAATTGAGAGAAGTAACAAGTTATGTTCTTTCGCATAGACTTTAAGATCATCTTGGCGAGCCATTTCCCCATTCTCTTTTAAGATTTCACAAATCACTGCCGCGGGTTTAAATCCCGCTAACGTTACAATATCAACCGCAGCTTCCGTATGTCCACGACGTTCTAATACGCCGCCATCTTTCGCAATTAACGGAAAAATATGTCCTGGTCGATTGAAGTCTGCGCCGCTAAGAGATTCATCCGCTAATGCATTTAAGGTTTCTGTCCGTTCAAAGGCTGAAATCCCCGTATGCGTTGTTGCAAGATCAATCGTCACTGTAAATGCCGTTTTGTAAGGATCTTTATTATTCACCACCATTGGATGAAGATCTAAACGATCCGCATATTCCTTCGAAATTGGCGCACAAATCAAACCGCCCGCTTGGCGAATCATGAAGTTCGTCTCTTTGGCAGTCACCGTTTCTACCGGCATGATTAAGTCACCTTCATTTTCACGAGAAGCATCATCCGTAATAATGATCATGCCACCTTTTTTGAGTACATCAATCGCTTGAATTACCCGCTCAATAGAACCGTATTCTTGAAATACTGTTGTTGTCATATCTCATTTCCCTATTTTGAATATTTTTAAACTATGAACTTAAATATCTCTTTTTCTTTAATCATTAATTGAACTAACAAGGATCTAGCCGATCACATCATTAATATCCCCAATTAGAGAGCTGTTGATAATTGAGTGAATCGCTCTTTTGCTGTTGGGCTTTGATATATTTGCCGACCATATCGAATTCAATATTAATTCGACCACCTATTTTCAATTTTTGTAGATTAGTATGATCAAATGTATGAGGAATAATCCCGACCTTGAAAGTACGGTCTGTCACGCTAATAATCGTCAGACTAATACCATCAATCGCAATAGAACCCTTTGGAATAATCAGCCCTTCATGAGGATTTTTTAGCTCAAACGTTAATTCTTTGATATCGCCGAGATCATCCACCTTCAGGAGCTTGGCTTCGCCATCAATATGTCCACTCACCATGTGTCCGCCTAATCGATCGCCCACTCGAAGCGCCCGTTCGAGATTTACTAAAGTTCCTTTCTGGTATTGATCAAATCCTGTTCGTTTCAACGTTTCTGGCATAACATCTGCTTTAAAATAATCATGACTAAACTCTGTCACTGTTAAACAAACGCCATTCACCGCGATACTATCGCCAAGCTTAACATCTTCTAGCACCGTTTTTGCCTTGAATGTTAAACGAGAAATATTTGCACTATGTGCAACTGCCCTAATCTCGCCTCGTTCCTCAATAATTCCCGTAAACATCTATCGTCTCCTAGTTGCTATCGTTAAAAATGATTCACCACACATCTCTACCGATTCAATCTTCACTAATGGTGCTTCATTAAGATTCTTAATCGGACTACTTTCCCAAAGCTCTAAAGCATGAGGATTACCAATTAACTTCGGACCATAAAACAGTAAAAACTCATCCACTAAATCCGCTTGTATAAAAGCATCATAAATCCCAGCGCCACCTTCTATAAAAAGGCTCATGATTCCGACATTAAAACAATAATCTAATAACTCTTTTGGCGCTGTTGATGCTAAAGGTACCAATTCGACACCTTTTTCGATGATACATGTTCTTAACTCAGCCGAAGGTGCTTGATCTTCACAATAGCAAATAATAGATGGTGCTAATTCCGTATTAAAAAATTGATACTGCTCAATGATTTCCGTTGTAATTCCCAAAAAATCATTAAAAAGCGCAATTCTCACTGGCGCTTTAGTGTCAAAGTCATAACGAACATTCAACGCCGGATCATCTTGTAATAGAGTGCCTTTGCCCACCAAGATTGCATCATGTAATCCTCTGTAATAATGCCCTAGTTTTCGAGCTTCACTACCAGTAATCCATTGGGAGTCTTTCGTTTGCGTCGCTAACTTCCCATCTAAACTTAGTGCCGCTTTTAAAGTGACAAAAGGACGCTGATGCAGCTGATTGGTCACAAAATATCGAATCAATCGCTGACCCGCCTTCGGCAATAAGTGTGCACAAACTTCTATGCCAGCATTACGTAAAATTTCATGACCTTTGCCGGAAACACTCGGATTAGGATCTTCCATTGCAGTCACCACACGCGTAATTCCTGTACGTAATATCAGATCTGTACATGCCGGCGTTTTCCCATGAAAACAGCAAGGTTCTAACGTGACATACAGAGTTGCTCCTTGTAAGTCCTGCCCATTTTTAAGCGCATCTTCGACAGCCATCACTTCTGCATGCGCTTTGCCAGCCGCTTGATGAAAACCTCTTCCGATAATTTGGTTATTTTTAACCAATAATGCACCCACATAAGGATTGGGAGATACTCGACCATAACCTTGTTTAGCAAGCTCTAGCGCCTCTTGCAAAAACAGGAGATCCTTATCATGTTGTGTTGCTATTTCTTTTGACACAAAAAAGCCCCATTTAAATAAATATTTAAAAATGGGGCTTGATAACTGTTTGATAATATTAGGTGGGTGACTTATTAGAGGAGATATCAAATGACGCACTAGAAATTATTTCTACGGCAATCTTCCGTTTTAACGCATCACGAAGATACTGAATTGATATAATCCATCTATCAACCTAACAATATTGAAAGCCATTAACGCCGATCTTCCCATTCGTGTTGTCATGCTATCCATCTCTGTACATAAAGCACAACTATGAATAACAATCTATAAACACTTTATGATCATTCACCGCGATTGATCCTCATTCCAAACTATTTCTACAATACTCATTAGACTGTTTCACTAAAGTATTCGTTATATAGGTTTTCATAAATATCATTGGAACGCTTTATTAATGGATCTTATCTATTAACCACTACGCAGTAACATTGATTCATTGTTAGACGATTCTTCATGATGTGATTCTCACATCTCATTCATCGTTTGCGACAATCTATCAACATAGATATTTTGTCACTATCATCCCACTTATCTTTTACCATCCAGACTATACTGTCGGTTTTGGAATTTCACCATAATCAGCTTACGCTCGCGGACTATCACCGCCGGTCGGGAATGAAAACTATCGTTTCGCACCCTGCCCCAAAGATAAATTGAATAAACAATCTTGTTTTCCATTGTGATCGAAAGATTACAATGTCTAACTACTGCATTACTATAGCCTGTCTCTCCTTAAAAAAAAAGAGTGATTTCTAATAAATCACTCTTTTCTGGCTATTTCAGCGGCTTATTAACTCAGTTTGTCATTTTCGCTCATCTAAATATCAATAATTTCGCAAAAATAATTAAGCTCTAAAGCGTCTAATCGCAAAGCCAAAATAAAGACTATATAAGCCAATCATCAATGCTGAAATACCTAATAATGTTGTCATAAAGACAATACCACTTGCCGGCGCATAAGGGATTCCCAAACCGACGATTAATGCTAAAGCCCCCACAACTAATGTTAACCACCAAGCACCAACGCCCATCTTACGTAAGCTAAAAGCAAAGGCAATTGCTGAAATGCCATAAAAAATCAGCCAAAACATTATCAAGAAGATCAGCATCATTTCTGGTAAGCCTTCATTAGAATGCTTCATGATATATCCCCCGATAAATACCTGTAGAATTCCCATTGCAAGATTGAATCCCCAACCTTCTACGTTACGATTAGTTAGCGCATAGAAAATCTCAAATAATCCGGTGACAAAGAAAAAAGCCACCATAAACTGCGCCAATATTACGAAGCTTGCAAATGGCTTTACAAAGAGGAACCCACTTAAAACCAAATAAAGCCCGCCCATCAAAATCCAAACCCACCAATTCTTAATCGCACGATCCATCTGACTATCCCTTTCATCGAGGTTAATAAAATATAATTGATTTACGTCAATTATTGTTACTTATTTACTATATAAATTATATCAACTTATCTATAACAGATATACGTAAATAATGATTATTTTATGCAATGACACTCCAACAGAGACGCTATTTCAAGTCAAAAATCTGAGAAATAATTATGTAGAACATTGCTTTCAATGAATGTATCAACTATAAAGATCGTTGCTATCAACTATAAGAATATCTATTTTTATCTATAAAGGAGTATATTTGTGGCAAGTTCAGCCCCTAACCCAGACTTGCTAGCGGAGGAAGTTCCCCGCTTCAATTTGGCAAAAGTTTTACGATCACTTATTGGGATCGCAATTATTGTTGCAATCTGTTCAGTTATTTATCAATTCCTTCCATTTACTGAACAAGCAAACAAAGGATTAATTATCCTCTTTTTTATTGGCGCACTCTGGTTAACAGAGATTGTACATACGACAATTACGGCACTAATGGTTCCTCTGACAGCGGTTGTGCTCGGCGTTCCCGAAACTGTCACACTAAAGAGCTCATTAACAAGCTTTGCAGATCCAATTATCTTCCTCTTCTTCGGTGGATTTGCATTGGCGACCGCATTACACATGCAAAAAATCGACCGTAAAATTGCCCTTTTCATGATTCGTTTATCAAAAGGTCATTTAGGAATTACTGTATTCTCGCTTTTCTTCGTTACAGCAGGCTTATCAATGTGGATTAGTAATACGGCAACTGCAGCAATGATGCTTCCGCTTGCGCTTGGTATTATGAGTAACTTAGATTTCTCTAAAGAACGTGGTACATTCATCTTCATTCTCTTAGGGATTGCCTATTCTGCAAGTATTGGTGGATTAGGGACATTGGTTGGTTCACCACCAAATGCGATCGCAGCAAAAGCCTTAGGTTACAGCTTTGATGATTGGTTCATGGTCGGCATCCCAATGATGCTCGTATTAATGCCAGTAATGTTCTTAGTACTCTATTTCATTTTCAAACCAAAATTGAATATGCGTATTGATGTGACTGATGAAGTAATTCCATGGACTTTACCACGCATTCTTGCAACGGTTCTCTTCATTGTTACAGCGCTTGCTTGGATTTTTGGATCATTACTACAAAAACATTTAGGCATTACTTCCCCTGATACATTTGTCGCAATTGCCTGTGCTGTTTCTGTAGTGGTGCTAGGTTTAGCATCATGGCAAGATGTGTCAGAAAACACGGATTGGGGTGTGCTATTCCTCTTTGGGGGCGGTTTAACCTTAAGTGCGGTATTAGGTAGCTCAGGAGCATCTTCGATCTTAGGAAATACAGTTGCGGATATCTTCGGGCAATCGCATCCATTAGTGGTTATTTTAGTCGTGGTCATCTTCATCATTATCTTGACTGAATTCACCAGTAATACTGCCTCAGCAGCACTTTTAGTACCTGTATTTGCCGCTGTTGCTTCAGAAATGGGAATGCCACAAGAAGTACTGGTTCTGATGATTGGTCTTGGTGCGTCATGTGCCTTTATGTTGCCAATTGCAACACCGCCAAATGCGATTGTCTTTGGGACTGGTCATTTAAGACAACGAGATATGATGTTAGCGGGTGGTGTTTTAAACCTCTGCTGCGTTGGAATCTTAACCATCTACGCATATTTCTTCTTACTCTAAAAGAAAGGCTAATAATACTGATAAAAGAGTTAATGAGAGATATTCAGGTAGCACAAGAGTTGGTTAACAAACTCACAAGATTTTTGGAAACTCATTATTCGTCACCATCAGTAACCAATAGCAAAATCCATAACTGACAAAAGCGGAAGAGTGATTAAACTCTTCCGCTTTTTTAATATCTAACAATAAGGATACATGATAGTTATTTCAATTTATGAGTAACTGTGGGAACGACTCTCGTTTCTCGATATATTCACGAATCACTCATCAATCAGTGATATATACTTTACTTTTTGATTTGAATGGCAAATTGAATAACATGACACAATCCTTGATGCAAAGAGCCTTCGCTTCGCATCACTTCTCCAACATAGAAGTGCTTCAAGAAATCATTCGCAAAGATCTCTAAAAATAGTGCCGGAGAATAGAGATATTCTTTATCTCTTGGACCGCCGGAAGCATATGGTATTTGCGCTTGTGAATAGACTTCACCAAA
>DXHP01000134.1 GCA_019113305.1 Candidatus Ignatzschineria merdigallinarum
GCTCTTCCCCTTTGGCGTAAGCAAGGCTCGCATTTAAGCCGATAATCCCGTTGCCATTTTGGATCGTGAATAAGTCCATATGTGCTTTTGCTTCAAATCCATAAATACGGCTCTTATCGAGGTTTCTCGCTTGGAAAATCATGTAGCCAGTATCAGGATCAATGCCGGTGAGCGCTTGCTCTTCGATAAAGTTTTTATAATCGACATAAAATCCCGTTAAAGCGAAAGATTTTGTCTCGTCAATATAGTTCCAACCTAGTTCGTAAGATTGGCTTTTTTCAGGTTTTAAGTTGGGGTTAGAGCGACTGGTATAACCATGTGCCGGATTACTAAAGCCCATATTGACGGCGCTATAAGTTGGCGCTCTAAAACCTTCAGAATAGTTAAAGAAGATCGTATTTTCTTCCGTTGGATGCCAGAGTAAAGCTAAACGCTTAGAGAATTGGCTTTCGCTCATAGAATCTGGCGGAAGTACGCCGGCATTGGCGGTTTCAAAAGCCGATCCTGATTTTGGAGAGAGTTTATAGTGATCGTAACGAATGCCGGCAATCACTTCAAATTGACCTTCAAAGAGAGAAATGCGATCTTGTAAGAAAACGCCTAATTCACGAATCGTAGAATCAGGGAAGCTCTTATTTGGAAATGGTTCTGTCTCAATGGAGCTATTGTCAGATAATTTACGTGTATCGCCAAAGCGGGTGGTGGAAACTTTATTTTCGCGGAAGTTCAAGCCGTAAGTAAAGTTGTGATAAACACTTTCATTTTGCGCGAGACCTTTTGAAAATTCAGCGCCTAAACCAAATCCTTTGTTTTCAAAAGTATTGTAGCGATCACGTTCAATCGTATAATCCCCTCTGGTCATGAGGCGTTGTTCATTCGTCCATTGTTCCGCTTTGTTTTTCTGATAATAAGCATGCCAGAAACCACGATCAAAGAGGGTTGTGGCGATATCAAAGTCGTGTCTAATCGCCAGTTGTTGGCGGCGGTTTTTATCTTTGTTGTAGAGTGATAATTGTGTATAACTCGCCGTTTTTTTATCGAAATCAGAATAAGGCGTGCTATCGGTTTTATCTTTGAAATCCTCATAAGTGAGGCTAAAGCGATTTTCACTATTAGGATTGAAAACCCATTTCGTTAAGATATTGTAGGTATCTGAATCAGCGGCATTTGGAGCTGTTCTATTTGGTCCCATAACATGATTTTTTGATGCGCGCCCTTGATGGTTTTCTCTCGCTTCAGGATTGGTATAAGTGAAACGACCAAAAGCAGAGACTTTATCTGTTAAATGACCGGCAATAGTTCCAGAAAGGAGCGTTTCTCTCGTTGCTGTGCGGTAACCAATTTTTGCTTCACCACCAATATTTTTACCATCCTTAATGAAATCATCAGGATCTTTCGTCTGCATGAAAATCCCACCGGATAGCGCGCTACCGCCATAAAGTGTGGACATTGGGCCTTTGATAATATCGATACTCTTCATTGCATCAATATCAAAATAAGCACGGTTCATGGAAACATAAGGACCGAAACTAAAAGAGTTTGGTAGTGGTGCGCCATCGACGGCAATCATCACGCGATTTTCGCCCATTCCTCGAATACGCACATCGCCAAGCCCGCCAGTTCTGCTTAAGTCCACAGTAACACCAGGTTCATAGGCTAAGAGATCTGCCAGTGATGTGGCATTTAAACGATCGACTTCTTGTGTGCCAAAATGGGCAATGGTTGCCGCACTTTCGGCAATGGCTAATTCTTCTTTCAACGCACCCGTAACAATCACCTTGCTCAGATTAACGGTGATAGGCGGTTTTTCCGCTTGATCCGGCGTTACAATGCCTTCGGCATTTTCGGTATTCTCTTCGACCCAAATAGGTGTTTGAGCAAATGATAGAGAGGAGAGAAGGAGACCAGAAACAGTAATCGAAAGTAATGAACGCTTGTACATGGCTAAAGACTCTTATTTGAATGTGGTTATCTAATGCGAATGCAATTAGTTCTTATTTGTATATTCTTCACATAGTAGATGGGTTGTCAAATAATAAGTTTTTGTATATTGAAATGATATAAGTCAAGTTTTATAGGTTGGTGATAAAAATAATGGCAATATCAAGCAATTTGTTCATTTTGATATTTTATAACACGTCTATTTTTGTATAAAAAACAGACAATTGTTGTTGGAGGATTTTATAAAAAATTTATCTGATTCATTCATGATTTAAATAATTGATTCTAAAATAAAAGCACTCTTATCGAGCGCGTTTCAAGTGATTGAGATAATCATGGAATCTATATTTTTCGGGAGAGATAGGGAGATTTATTGGGTTGTTAAAATTAACCAATCTTATAAATTTTTTATTTTACTTACTAAATTAGATTGAATTTTACACAACATATTTCTGTTATGAATTCTCATATTGCTGATTTTAGAACTAATAGGTAGGAATTAGGGATTACTGTGATTGGTTTCTTATTTGGGTATAAATATCATTATTGTTTGATAGTGATTATTAATTGAGTTATTGTGCGGAGCTGTCTACTTCTGGACAAGTCTATTTTGGTGAAATGATGAATGATCGACGAAAAAAAGTGTGGTTGGCTCTAATCTGTGTTGGATTGATATCGGAATCGATAGCCGAGGAGCGTGATGACCCTGTGAATTTGGGCTCTATAGTTGTAAAAGCTGAAGTTGAGGGTAAAGATGGCAACGTTACACCCACAAAAACAGTGATGGGAAAAGAGAGTATTCAGCGTTTTAGAGGAACCGGGAATGGGGATGTATTCTCAGGTATTGCAGGGGTTCAATCCAATAGCTTGCGCAATGAAGCAGGGGCATTAGATATTGGAATTCGTGGGCTTCAAGGTGAAGGACGAGTTCCAATTTTAATTGATGGTGCGATTCAATCCTCACATACATTTAGAGGTTATCAGGGTGAAAGTGATCGAACTTATATTGATATGGATTTGATTAGTCAAGTATCGGTTGATCGCGGTGCTACCATCGGAAATGGAACCACTGGGGGGATTGGTGGTTCAGTGCAGATGAAGACGTTAACGGTTGCTGATGTTTTGTTGCCAGATAGAGATTTTGGGGTATTAGTTCGCGGGAGTTTATATAACAATAATAAAAGTCCTCATATTCCTGCTGATTCCACAGGACAAGAACGTTATATTTTAAAAAATGATATTCGTCCTGGGCAATTTAATAATGGTGCTTTTCTGGGAGCTGTCGCTTATCGTAATAGTAAAGTTGATGCTATTGTCGCTTATAGTCAGCGAACTGTAGGAAACTATTTTGCTGGAAAACATGGTTTTGATGATTATAAGAAATGGGTAGTTAATCCTAGGCAAGAAGTAGTCAATACAAGTTATGCGAGTAAATCAGGATTGGCAAAGCTGGGCTGGAATATTACAGATAATCAGCGAGTTGAGTTTAATTTTCGTAGACATACTCAAAAAGCAGGTGAGGTTATGGCTGCCTATTGGCGAAAGTATTATCCTAAAAAGCCAGGAAGTGGAACGATATATACTTGGTATCCTCCTGCGGGTCATGAAGCGATGCCACAATGGTCTTTAGGGCATGCACAGGTGAATAATTATCGGGTGGATTATAAGTATCAGCCTTATGAAAATGACCTTATTGATCTCAATGTTGCTGTTTGGAAAACAAAAGCAAAGATGAATCAACATAATGGAATTGCAAGTGGAGCTGGTTCTAACGGTGATCAATATTGGGGAAGTTATGAAGATACACGTTATGGTTTAGATATCGATAATACCTCAAAGTTTCGGGATGGAAGTATTGTTTTGCATTATGGTTTAAATTATCAACAGCAAGATATGAAGCCTAGTAATACTTATAAACGAGAAACTGCAAGAAATGGTGTTCGAAAAGAATATTCAGCATTTATAAATTTAAAGACAACGAGTCAATGGGTTGATTTTGATGTTGCTACACGCTTACATCGCTCAAAGACACATGATCGAAATAAGCATTTTGATGTGAAGTTTTCAAATCGTATCGATTTCACTGGACAGGCTAATGCCCATATTTATAGAGGTTTAGATCTTTATGGAAAGGTCGGTAGTGTTTATCGTAATCCAAGTCTTTTTGAAACAACGCATTCATGGCAAAGTTTTCAATATGATCCTTTATATCCACTCAAAGCAGAAAATACTCGTTTCTTAGAGATTGGGTTGATGGGCGATTATCAACAATTATTTACGGCGAATGATGAGTTTCGTTTCAAAGTAAACTATTTCCATAATGATATTCGCAATTACATTAGCGAGGCAGCATTGCCGGGACAAAATCCATGGGATCTCAATTTGGCTTTTGCTAATTATAACCGGGTAGTATTACGTGGTCTTGAGTTAGGATTATCGTATCAAAATGATATTATCTTTGCCGATATCAACATGACACAATATCAAACACCGAAAATTTGTCCTCATGAGAGTAATCAATGTGATGCCGTGGGCGAACGATGGAGTTTAATTGGGACAAGGATAGCACCTAAACGCACTATTACTTTAAATGTAGGATCAACTTTTTATCATCAGAAGGCGATGGTTGGAGCTAGATTAAAATATCATTCAGGTAAAGAAAGCCCTAAAGGTTGGTTAACTGGAACAGGGATTAGTGGTCGTGCTGTTGAAGTGGTACCAGCTAATACAACAATCGATCTATATGGGCATTATAAAGTGAATGATCGTGCTAAGGTGACCTTTGGAATTGATAACGTTACTGATCGTTATGCATATGATCCTGGAACGGTTGTTAGTATGCCGATTCCGGGAAGGACGATTCGTATCGGTTTTGAGGCGAAGTTCTAATTTTCTGAATCAATAGTGATTCATCATCATTAATGATATTAAGCAACACTTGATAAGTGTGATTTTGTTTAATGTTGAAAAGCCAACGATCTTTGTAGGATTCGTTGGCTTTTTTGTGATGGTTAGATTAGTGGGTTGTGCTTTAAAATAGTTGTGATTATTGCCGGCGTGCAGTTGATAAAAGCCTGCATGCATTCTTATTAGCCGCGCATTATCTCTAAAAGAAATTCAAATTTAATGGTAAATCAGATCATTTAAAGCTGATTTCAACTTACACATATAACAATGAAGTCATTGCCAAAGATCCCATGACTGATTGATTGTTAAAGATTAAAGGCTCATCTTTTGCATCTTTCAGACCTAAAATGTAGAGCAGTGGTAGATAATGCTCATCTGTGGGAATGGCTAATTTAAAGGCTTCACCTTGCGCCTTGAAGTCGATCAGTTTTTGAAAATCTTGGGCAAGAATCATCTTCGTCATCGATGTTCGCGCTTCTTCTGCCCAATCAAATCCGCCTTCGGCATTGTGAAAATCTAGCCGGCGAAGATTATGGACAAGATTGCCGCTAGCGAGAATCAGCACGCCACGATGGCGAAGCGTTGTGAGAAGTTTTGCGAGCTCGAAGTGTGCTTGCGGTGATAAGCGTTGATCTAAACTCAGCTGTAATGTGGGAATATTGGCATCGGGATAGAGATGACAAATCACTGCCCAAGTGCCGTGATCCAATCCCCATTCATGGTCGAGTTCGATATGCTGATGGAGTTCATGAATATGTGTGGCAAGCTGAGGATCTCCCGGCGCAGGATATTCCATATCATACAGGGCTTGGGGAAAATTATAAAAATCATGAATCGTTGTTGGGTTTTCCATCGCCGTTACAAAAGAACCATGAGTTTCCCAATGCGCGGAGATAGAGAGAATCGCTTGCGGTTTTGGCAGTGTTTTTCCGAGCTGATTCCAACTTTCGGTAAATTGATTAGAAGAGATTGCATTCATCGGGCTGCCATGACCCAGAAATAAGATCGGCATTTTTTGAGTCGTTTTAAATTTCTCGGTGAGTTTGGTTAGTTGTTGTAAGTTCATCTTCGCCTCCAAAGGATGAATGATTAATGCAGCATGAATGATCATTATTGTAGCAGGAGAATATCTTTGCTTTAACGCTCATAAATCAATTCACTTATTCCATTAGGGAAATAATGAGGATGTTAGAAAGTGATTTTATTAGGAAATTAGTTTCAAATTGTCTGACCTAGGCGTCTTTTAAAGTTGGTGCACGGCTGGAGAGAATTTCTGCAGGCTTTTATCAACAGCATGTCAGCAATAAGTGATGCTTTTTATTAACGAAGCGAAGATGAATTATTTGATGAAAAACTTTCTTGAAGTTGGTAAGTAGCTAGGGAGAGTATTTGCACGATTTTATCAATAGCATGTCAGCAGTGAGTGATGATTTTCTTTAACGAAGTCATGACGAATTAATTTTATGAAATGCTTTTTTTCGTTTGATATGCAGATGGAGAGTATCGTCGCATGCTCACATCAACTGTATGGTAGCAATGAATAGTGGTAATGATGACGACGTTTCTTTAAAAATAGAGTAAATCGTAATGTCAAAACAGCATCCGAAGATGCTGTTTTGAGAAAGTTTTAGCAGCCTTTTTTAGTTTTTAAAATTGATCTTGTTAGGTTGTATGAGGAGCTTATCTCTTTTTGGGAGAATCGATAGAAGAATCTGTAGCAGATTTGATCTCGGCTTTCTCTATATGATCTATTGTGGAGGCGGTTTCTGTAATTTCGTTCGCTGGATCAATGTAGTCATCTTCCACATTACTAAAGTCATCTATCGGGCGGATATAATCATTAGAGTTAAAGTCCGTCATTAGTCCATTTTCTGCCAAATGTGTGAGAACCTTTTGTTGAGCAATCTCCGGCGGAAAGTTTTCGAGTGTCAGAAGATAAGCGCCGATGACTTCTGCTGGAAGTTGCATAAATTCTTGCGCTGAATATTGTGTAGGAATGAGATTGGTGAGTAATGGTAGCTGATTTTTATAGAGTGTTTTAAATAACGTAATCGCTTCCTCTTGTTTACTTGCTTTTTCAATCAGGGGATAGATTTCATTAGTATCAAATAACTGTAAACATTCGCCCGCCCAGAGGGATTTTTCGGCAAAGTCGTAGCACATTTTGTCACGGATGACGGTGAAGTATTGGCGAGGTTCATGGATTTTATATTGCTGGTTCCAGATCGCAAAGGGTTGCTTCACCAGTTTTGCGAGCTGCTTTTTCTGAATCCATTTCAATAAAATAACGATGAGCAACATCGGTAAAATCAGCGCAGAAAATTTAAACATTATTGATCTCGAAATAGGTTGATAAGAGAATGGATGATAGTAGAAAGTGATTTTATCGTGAAATCGTTTTCACATTGTCTGATTCAAACTTCTTTCAAAGTTGATTCAAAGCTGGGGAGAATGCTTGCATGCTTTTATCAATCTTGCACCAGTACTGATTATCGCTATTTCCCCACTGAAACAGGGAGATTAAAAATTGGGTTTGTAATCAAAATTATTCGCCGCAGTTTCATCGGTAAAAACATTAAGGCGCGCTTTATGCGTAAACCAATTGTTAATCAGTACATTGGGGAAAACTTCAATTTTGACATTAAACTTTTCTACGTTCGCATTGAAGATTCGTAAGCTTGCGGCAATATTTCGTTCTAACTCAGAAATTTCGCGCATAAAGCTTTGGTAGATTTCCGAAGCTTTCAGGTCTGGGTAATTCTCTGCCACAATATGAATATTCGAAAGGAGCGCTTTAGATTGCTCATTCACTTTTTTAAGTGCAGATATATCGGTATCTTCCGGTGAGATATTGTTGAGTGCAGAGCGAAGTTTTGTCACATTTTGCAAAACATCCGCTTCGTGAATTTTATACTCTTCCACCATCTTTTCGAGCGTTGGCAGTAGTCGATTTTTCTGTAATTCTTGTGTAATCACATCTGCCCAAGCACGCTGGCAAGCATTGTAATAACTAATAATGCCATTATGCGTCGCAATGATATAAATCACTAGGATTGCCATAATAGCGATGAGAATAATAAGGCTCGTGGACATGATAGATCCTTTTGTAAGAAGGTAAGGTATGTAAAAGTAGGTTAAAAGTTGTGGTCAATTTCTTGTAACATCTGGGTCAGCATATGCAACGTATATTGTAGATTATCAAGCGCTGTGATTTGTTCAATCTCTTGGAGAAATAGATCCGTTTCTTTGAGAGAATGCTGACGATCTCCCGTTAATAGATCATGATTGGTAAATGAGAGCAATAGTTCATGCGCTTGATTGGTTTCAATCACGATCTCTTTGAATCCTTGCAACAGTGATTCGAGCGTTTCTACCATTACCGGTGTGAAAAATTTCGCAGCTTGCAGGGAATCTTTCGTTTGTACTTTGAAATTTTTACGAAACGTAATCGATGCCGGCGCGTAATCGCTCTTATTCATGCCAAACAGGGATTTGTATTCAATGATGCGAAGCGCGGCATTAAATGTCATATTGGGAATAGATTTCAGATCGACGATTAATCCAAAGCGATCATAATGGGTATAGCTTTTTTGAGTGGTGGTTTTACCATCGCTATCGGTGCGCGTCTCCTCTTTCTCATCCACATAATGAAATTGATAATAATGGTAAGCAAAGGGCAGAGAAGTTTGGTTTTTGCCGGCAATGACTTCTTTAATCTCTCGGGAATAGTTGCCGCGATGGAAATCTTGAAAGCGCGATTCTAACGCTTTTTGCGTGAAATTTGGAGAATCGACGATGGTAAGATGATTGTCAAACAGCAGATCTCGGCGATAAATATCGGCAGATAATCGGTCGACACTTTTACGGCGTTTAAAGTAGCGGATAACGAGAATAATCCCGATAAAAATTGATAAAAAAATAAGAAAGAGCCAAAAGCTCTCATCACTTTTTTGAAAGGCAAAGATACTAATGATCAATGCCGTCATATCGATGCCGAAATAGAGCCAATAATCGCGGGAATCAAATTGAAAGTTACCGTTAAAAATACGAGATTCCTCAATTAGATCGAGAAGATCTCGCGGCATTTTTGCGTCAGCAATTCTTTGATCTGCCGAAGTAATAAATTGCTGTAATCGCCGATTATGTTGGAACATGATGAACCTTTAAATGCGCGCCAAAGATAACAATTGTAACAAGTAATGTTAACAGAATTGGCTTTACTATCCTCTTTACCTGTAGTTTTCAGCAACAAGATTGTTTCTGGTTGTTGGGGGCAATTGATCAATGTATGCAGATATTTTCTTTAACTTTGTATCTGCTATAACCATGATTGTAACGGAATCGTTTTTATCACCATCTTCACTGCTAGATTGCTGTGAGAAGATCGATTCTGATTGCTGGCAGATGATTGATAAAAGCATGCCGGAATTATCTCCAGCGGCGCATCAAACATTAAGAGAAGATTTTCGTTCAGCAATTACAAACGATGTCATGACGAAAATCCTCTTAATCAAAGCGAATCTGTTTTTTATCCATATATCGATCTTAATGATATGTGAGGATCTTCGCTGATTAAGAGGATCTCTGATGCGTTTTGGGTTCCAAAATATTTATCTAAATATGATTAGCAAATTTCTTGAAAGAAAAACAATTAAAGGTCAAACGCGTTATTGTGTTAAACGCTCTTTTTGCGTCTCATTAAAAATCGTGTAACGCACGCTGTAAGTGATCGTTTTTTCACTCTCTGCCGGAATGTTTAACTCCCAAATAGCAGTATCACCAATGACTTTTGGCGCCACATTTTTTTGAATGATTTCCCAGTTAGTATCACTATTGGGATAGAAACTCTCTTTCACTAATGCGGTTGCCGGTTCATTTTTACCATTACTTACGGTGAGTTTATAGCTAATCTCCCACTCATCTTCATTGATCGTAGAGAATTGTGTTTGTTCACGTTTCATGGTGATATCAAACGCATTTCCAATATTAAGCATCACTTCCTGTTTATTGGGGGTTGCCGGAATACGATCTTCACCGATAAAAGTCGTTTGCTGATCTTCTTGAGCGTAGAGACGAATCACGCCGTCTGGTAGCGGGAATCCTAAGTGCGATGCTTCTTCATTTTTGAAGTGAACTGTAACGGCGGCATTTTGAAAGTTGGAAGATTCGCCCATGCGATAGTTCGGGCTATGATTAGCAAAGGTATAGTTTTTCGTAAATGGAATCGCATCTTTTTGAAAGAGCGAGATCTGTGTCTGTTCTTTATCACTTAAAGTAGAGCTATCGGCGATTTTATAGAGATAGTAATCACCGAGTGATGTTGCGGCAGCTGGTGCAGATTCATAAGCCATATCTGCAGCTAACCCCATCATTTTTTGACGAAGTTGCGGCATAGTACGATTAACCATATTGAGATCGCCGGCAATGAGATTAATATTGAAGTTTTGATAATCCATGCCGCTGCTGTTATTGAGCGTTGCCCAACCTTCAAGCTTCAAGGTTTTCGTTTCATCATCAAGCTTGGCAATATAATCAGCATTCCAAGAGATCCCGCGTGTGAGATAACTTAAATCGGCACGATATTGCGTTACGGTTTCTGGTAGGTTTTTTAAGATTACTGATAATACCGGCGTATTATTTAAACCGTCAGGAATCGTTTTAAATGCTAATCGCGCATTTTCAGGAAGATTGAGTTCAATGCGATCTTTATATTGCAAGAGTAATCCACCATTGTTAGAGAGAATCGTGGCTTTCTCCTGTTTCTCGCGACCGTTAAAACTTGAGATGACGGTTACTTCTTCACCGACGGAATATTCAATCATTGCTTGCGGCGAGAGAAGATTGCGATTGAGCTTTTTCTCGGTCACGATCGGCGTGAGTTTATCATTTTCTTTGGGCTGAAAGGAGATCATCAGCGATTCCATCATGGTTTCTGGTGCTACATTCGGAAGAAAGAGTTGGCGCTGATCTCGGTTCAACTCAAAATCTCTTGCTTCTGTGACCAATGCAACGCCGCCTTGATAGATGGTAATGGTCGAACGATTGAGATTCTCTACAGGTTTTTCTGTTGCCATAAGCGGGGCTGTTAGCGCTAAGGTTGAAGCAAGAATAATCGGTAATTCTTTTTTAAATGGAATTGTCATGATGTGCTATTGCTCCTTTTAAGAAGAGTTTTGCTGGAATGTAACAGGTTTTGCATTCCATGAGATTTACGCATCTTACGAACTATTTAATATGAACGTTATCGAGATGCGATAAAAGTATTATCGTATTTTTAGCAGATTTTTTAAATAAAAACCCCTAATTTTCAATAATCATTCGAAAATTAGGGGCTTTTAGCATTAATCTTGTAGACAAATAAGCGTTTTGAAGATGTTTTGAGATTACTATGAAAGGATTAATCTAAACGTTTTTCACGCTCTTCATCTTCTTTCTTATTAATTTGCCAATAAGCGCAGGCATAAAACTCTGCACTTGTGAGAGATTGCTCTTTGCGTAAGAAATCACGTAATGTTTTCACCGTGCTATATTCCGCAGTAATGTGTGTGAAGTTCGGTGAAGCAAGCTTGCCCCAAGCATGTTTCGCAATAGATGAGAGCTGGCTACCGGTTTCAGGCGTTGGATTAATAACCCATTCAGTCGTGATATTTGCCTTAGATTCATAATGTGCATCTAAGATATCTTCGGCAGTTAATACTTCCGTAATAATCGTTGCTTTGGCATCTTTAGGTAAAGTTGCGACTAATGCTGCAACAACTGGAATGCCTGTCATATCCGTCACGAAAAGGAACTCTTTTACTTCTGGTAAAACATCGCGATGTTTGAGTTTCATTGCTAAGCCAATTTGTGAACCTTCGGCAGAATCTCGAGCCCAGTTACAGGCGATAGAATCCCCTTCATGAACGGCAAAATCAACAGTGAGCTCTTTTTTATCAAGATCAATAAAACGGTGGGTATAAGTACGAACAGCAGGGCGGTTTGCTTCATTTTCTAATTCCCAAACTTTTGTTTCAGGATTAAATACTGGCATCTCCACCGTTGTGTGACCTTGGGGCGGAATAAAGAGTTTATTATTCACGCCAAGAGGAACATCGCGATAGGCTTCAATGTCATCGCATTTTAAAATAAGACGTAAATAGTTGGGAGTGAGATAGCTTTTACTCACTAAACTCACAGTGGTGCGGTGAACTAACATCTGCATGAATAATCTCCTTAAGTGGTGAATTCGTCTACATCTTTGTTTGCGAATTAACGGCACTTTTTGATTGTGATTAAATTCATGATTGAAGCTCATTGATAGAGTTATCGTATGGGAAGAAGAGCACTCAAATCATGAAATTGTTTTATAGGGCTTATCGAGTTTTCTCGATTGATGAATAGATAGTCGTTATTTTATGGATATTGTTGTTAATTGCAAATAGTTATCGTTATTATGGCTCTTTTTATCATCTCATTTGAAATAACATTGCTTTCAGGACATAAAGGTTTGCGAATATCGTGGTAAGAGGATTGCGGGAATCGAATAATAGAAGCGGCAATATGTAGGATCTAAGCGCTATCTTGTTTTTGCGTTATAAATTTTGGAATTGAGAAAAGTTAAATGCTTGATCAAGCTCATGTAATCACTAGCGTAATAATGCTTTAGTGAAAGCCACTAATAAGCTTGATATTTATCCATAGATTGCGTAAAATGCCGAGATCGTTTACCAGCGACCCCTAACGTTGATTTAAAGCCAATATCCCGAGAAGTGATTCTCACCGGTATTCACGTTACCGGAGGATAAAGATGTTGGATTTAAGTTTTTTTGTTAGTGAATTTATATTTTGGAGTTTTCGATGAAAACATTTAGTGCAAAGCCTGCTGAAGTAACCCGTGAATGGTTTTTAATTGATGCAGAAGGAAAAACCCTCGGACGTTTAGCTACAGAGGTTGCAAGACGCTTACGCGGTAAGCATAAGCCTGAGTTTACACCACACGTTGACACAGGTGACTATATTGTTATTGTAAACGCGGAAAAAATCCGTGTAAGTGGTAACAAGCTTCAACAAAAGATCTATTACAAACATACTGGTTATGTTGGTCATTTAAGAGAAACAACTCTTGAGAAGATGTTACAAACTAAGCCTGCGAATGTTATCGAGCTTGCTGTTAAAGGTATGCTCCCTAAAAATGCTTTAGGAAGAGATATGCTTCGTAAACTTAAAGTATATGCAGGTTCTGAGCATGCACATGCAGCACAGCAACCAAAAGTTTTAGACATCTAATTAGGAAGAGAGAATTATTATGGCAGCTAACCAAAACTACGGTACTGGAAGACGTAAAAGATCAGCAGCACGCGTATTTTTACGTAAAGGTACAGGCAGTATTATCGTTAACGATAAACCACTTGATGAGTACTTCCCACGCGAAGTTTCACGTATGATCGTTCGTCAACCTTTAGAACTTTTAGAAGTTGAAGGTCAATTCGACATTATCGTTACAGTGAAAGGCGGCGGTATGAGCGGACAAGCTGGGGCAATTCGCCACGGTTTAACTCGTGCACTCGTTGAGTATGATGAAGCGAACCGCGCTCCATTACGTAAAGCAGGATTTGTAACACGTGACCCACGTAGCGTTGAACGTAAGAAAATCGGTCTTCGTGGCGCACGTCGTGCAACACAGTTCTCAAAACGTTAATTTATACCGATATTTTGAGTATGATAAAAAATATCAAAGCCTTTCTTACGAAAGGCTTTTCTTTTTGGAGTAGAGATTCTATGAATCCTCAGATCTACCATACAAAAGATCATTCGATTAGAAATCGTCAGATCTCTAAGAACTCCTTAACCGTGATTAACAAACTAAATAGCGCAGGATTTAATGCTTATTTAGTGGGCGGTGGTGTTCGTGATCTTCTGTTAGGGCTTGCGCCGAAAGATTTTGATATCGTGACGGATGCACATCCTAGTGAAATCCGTAAGGTGTTCCGCAATAGTCGTATTATTGGTCGCCGTTTTAGATTAGTGCATGTTGTTTTTGGGCGTGAGATTATTGAAGTTGCGACATTCCGTTCCAATGATGCCGGAGATCGTTCAAAGCATTATCAAACGAATGATGAGGGGTTTGTCACGCGCGATAATATTTATGGCACGATCGATGAAGATGCAATGCGCCGAGATTTTACGGTCAATGCGCTCTTTTTTGATGTTCGTGATCAGACGATTATCGATTATTGTGGCGGTTTTCAAGATCTTAAAGATCGAACCTTACGTCTGATTGGAGATCCAACAGAACGTTTCTTGGAAGATCCTGTGCGAATTTTACGAGCCGTTCGTTTTCAGGCGAAGCTTGGATTTTCGATCGATCCAAAATTATTAGGGCCGATTGCGGAACATCGGCAATTGCTAGAAAATGTGTCGCCAGCAAGAATGTATGATGAAGTTCTGAAGCTCTTTTTAACAGGGCATGGTGAAGAATCCTATTATAGTATGATGGAACATCAGCTCTTTGGGATTTTATTCCCATTAACACATAAAGCGCTGAAAAGTCAGGGATTCCCAGATCAACATCTGTTGTTAAAGTCGCTTAAAAATTCTGATGCAAGAGCGAAACAAGGGTTAACTAGTTCACCGTACTTTGTCTATGCTTCACTCTTATGGGCACCATTTATGGAGCGATTTGAAGCGTTAACGGCAAATGGAATGCGCTACAGCGATGCCTCAAAAATGGCCATTGATGATGCATTTAAGGTTCAGCATCAAATTACTGTGATTCCGCGATATGTTCGTGAGTTTATTGAAGATCTTTGGGTGTTTCAATTTAGATTGCAGGCGAAAATTATTCGTAGTCCAAAACGTTTGATGGAGCATCCTCGCTTTAAAGCAGCATATGATTTCTTATTGCTCCGGGCGGAAGCGAATGAAGATACTGATGTATTAGAAAAAGCGCAATTTTGGGAAAAACAATTTGCGCAATATGAAGCGCAATTATTAGAGAAAGAGCAGCAAGAAAATCGTCAAGAGCGCCGAGAAGGAAAGCGTGAAGTTCGACGGGAAGTTTCACATCGTCAGTCAAGTCCAAGTCGAGATGATAGTAAGCAAGGAGATGATCAGCAGAAGCGTCGCCGTAGACCACGTAGAAGACGTTCTCCTCGCAAAGGTGATAACAGTTAAAGTTTCATGAAGCCTTATGAGGTTTCTTTTCGAGCAAGTATTAAAAAACGACCATCAAGAGATTGGTCGTTTTTTTGTGTTTCTCAATAGAAATGCTTTTTTACTTTTTGGATTTTATTGTATATTTGAGTAGTTTTAATATCATCATCTTTTATAGCTGATAAATATTGTCGTAGAGCTAAAACTATATTTTGTTTTTGAAGGTGGGAAGTTGAGTTTTTTAGGTCATCTAAAAGTTTAGTATTTGTTCGAAGAGTATCGATAAGTCCTTTAGCTTGTGTGTAAAAAGAAATGATATTGTTCCGAAGTTCATCATTTTCTATCAAGCCTAAATAGCCAATGTTGTTATGGTAAACGGGGAAATAATCTTCATTGACATATATGGAATAATCAAGAAAATCATATTTATTTTGGATGATATGACTTAGTTCTTGGTATCTAGAGTAAACACTTTCAATTTCGATAAATATAGATCTAATAAAACGTGTCTCAATTTCTTTATTATCTTTATTTTTTGCATTTATTTGTTTTTTTGTTGCGATCCAACTGCCTGTAAATGCGATAATACCTCCAATGATAGCGCTACTTAGAGAGGCTATAGCAGTAATGATTATGTCTGAAGATATTGTCATTTTTATATTCTCTACGGGTTGGGCAGAAGATGTTAAATATAATTCATTGGATTAACCGTCTGTCCTTTGGTTCTGATTTCAAAGTAGAGTACGGTTCGACCATCAAAACTATTCCCCATGCCGGCGATTGCTTGACCTTTTTTCACTTTAGTACCTTCTTTGACATTAATCGAAGAGAGGTAGCCATATGCGGTGTAAGTATTGGCATTATGACGAACAATGATTAATTGACCATAGCCAGAGTTTCCTGCGCCGGCAAAGACGACTTCACCATCGTGCGCGGCTTTGATTGGCTGATTGATTGTACCGGCAATTTGAATGCCTTTTTGCCCCGGAATATTGGGGTTGT
>DXHP01000135.1 GCA_019113305.1 Candidatus Ignatzschineria merdigallinarum
CCAATCGTATAACTATTGGAATGCAGGAGAAGCTCTTTCGAAAAAATATCCTGATTATTGAGATCCATAAAGAGCACAATCACGATATTGGCATGATGATTAATTTTATTAATGCGCTCTTTCACACGATAGAGGAATGAGAGCTCGTCATTGCCCAGCTTATCCGCATCATCTACGAGCAGAACCATCTTCAATCCTGTTGGTGGTACCTCTTTAAGACGCGCGATGATTTCGGACTCATCTTCACTCGTTTCAAGCATATTCGCCACTTGCTTAAATATACTCTCTTCACCAGCCACAATATCTCTTGCGACAATATTTTCATACGCATCTAACCGTCTGCTTAGTTCCTGCATAAAGCGAGACTTACCACAACCCGCTGGACCATACACAGAATAAAAATCACCACGACTTGTACTAATATGTTGCTCAATTCTACCCATCACTTCTTCGGTTGGTCCGAGTTCAAGCCATGGTAGATTATGCAAAAGATCTATATTTCGCATCTATGGGGTACCAAATTCTATTGCTTCAATAATATATTCTTCAGGAATATCATCCGTCATCATTGCCTGACCAACGGCATTCAGTAATACGAAACGAATCTTCTGTGTTAAATTCTTCTTATCTAAACGCATGACATTTAAAAATTCTTGCGGCGTAAATGATTGCGGCGCCTCGCAAGGAAGATCAAACAGATGTAATAATGAGGTAATATAAAGCTGGTCTTTCTTCGAAATCAGTCCCATTCGGCATGATAAATATCCTGCCATATTCATACCTATTGCGACTGCTTCACCATGTAAAACCCCTTGATACTTCATTAGTTTTTCAATGGCGTGCCCAAAAGTATGTCCTAGATTGAGCGTCGCACGAATCCCTGATTCACGCTCATCTTGATCGACAATAAATTTTTTACAAGCACAAGAACGATAGATCATCTCGCTAATCACTTCTGGATCTTTCGCTAAAATTGCTTCGTAATTGATGCGCATCCACTCTAAAAATTCGGCATCTTGGATAAAACCATATTTGAGTACTTCCGCAAGTCCACTCACATATTCACGTTGCGGCAAAGTTTTTAAAAGTGATAGATCAATCAACACCCGTTTCGGTTGATAAAACGTCCCAATCATATTCTTTCCATGGGGATGATTCACAGCCGTTTTACCCCCCACCGAACTATCCACTTGTGCTAATAGCGTTGTTGGGATTTGAATAAAATCAATACCTCGTTGATAAGTACTGGCAACAAAACCGGCTAAATCACCAATCACACCACCACCAAAAGCGATCAATAAACTACGGCGATTAAACTCTAACTCTAAAAGACGCGTATGGACTTCGGCAAATGATTCAAGATTCTTATAACGTTCCCCATCTTCGATAATCACCACTCGCGCTTTATCGCCATCAACCAAGGATAAAATACGATCCGAGTGCAGCGCATAGATCGTATTATTCGTCAGCACAAGTCGTTGCTCATAGGGAAACTCTTCAGCAAAACGCATAGATGCCAAAAGATTTTTATCGATCTGAATATCGTATGAACGATCTGCTAAATCTACAGTTAAGGTTTTCATCTTTTATCTATTTCCTACTAGCCATATTGGAAGCGGCAATTTATTTTGAACAATACTCTCTATAATACCATTAACCACGATCTTCGGGGGGATATTGTCTGAAAAAACAATGTAATCTGCAACTTCCTGGTAAAGTGGATCGCGAGCTTCATATAATGCGGTTAAAACGGCTTGAGGGTCATCATTTTTTAATAATGGTCTTTGATTATCAAAGCGCACTCTTTCAAATTGAGATTCTGGTGGAATATTGAGATATAACACCGTACCACTTGCTGCTAAAACAGCTCTATTTTCAGGTCGAATAATTGCGCCACCGCCAGTTGCTAAGATCACATTTTCCAGCTGGCATAATTCGTTAATCGCCTTCTCTTCTCGATCACGAAATCCCGACTCTCCTTCCACTTCAAAAATATAAGGAATCGTCACGCCTGTACTAGATTCAATATGGTGATCACTATCAACAAACTCATACTCTAATGCTTTCGCTAAAAGCTTACCAATCGTTGATTTTCCAGAGCCCATTGGCCCAATTAAGATAATATTACGAGATTGCTGCAACCGCTCCACGGATTCCCCCAACTAAAAATAGTTCACTGGATGCCGAATATTTTTTCTTTAAATGCATCATCTTCAGTGATTGTCTTTGATAACTTCATCAATGTATCAGTGTATCAACTATCCGTGGGCTTATAAATATTAATAACTCCGCTTTTTTTCGTTGCTGCGTCTCTTTTTTAAACAAGCGACCGATGAATGGTAATTGGCTTAAAAAAGGCACTTCTTGAGAACCTTCTACATTCTCATATTCATAAATACCCCCTAGCACAATCGTTTCACCATTTGTCACTATTGCTTGCGTCTTCAACTCCTTTTTACTAATCACCGGCTCGCCTTTATCGGTATATCCCGCGATCTCATCTTTTGAAATAAAAATATCAATCATGATTTTGTCATCTGGTGTAATTTGCGGTGTGACATTTAACTCCATCACCGCTTCCTTAAACTGTGTATTGGTTCCCTCATTAGAGCTTGTGGAATAGGCGATCTCACTACCTTGTTTAATATAGGCCGATTTTCTACTAGTGGTTAATACAATCGGATTAGAGATAATCTCTCCTCTTCCCCCAGATTGCATTGCGGATAACTCCAACCCAAGATTTAATCCTGAACCTAACACCATATAAGCCATAGAGAAATTAGGAATCGCTACGCCAAGCGAAGTCAACGAGCCTAGATTCCCTCCAAAATTTCCACTACCTCCTTGCTGATCGCTAATATTACCTCCAATATTTTGTGAACCACTCTTATAACTTAACCCCCAATTCACGCCTAGCTCTTTAGCAAAATCATCAAATGCCGCCACAATATATGCCGAAATTTCTACTTGCTTTGCCGGCTGATCGAGCTTCTTCACAATCTGCTTAATTTTGGTCACTTCTGCTTGCTGATCAGTAATAATCAATTGATTCAATCTCGGATCAACACCTATAGAACGACGATAAGATCGTTCAACACCGCCGTCAAATTCAGGTTTATCTAACATCGTAAGGAGCTCTTCTGCTTCGGCATAATTGAGTTTCATGACTTCTGTCGTCAACTTCCCTTTCTCTAAACGTTGAAAATCTTTATGATTCGTTAAGAAAATCACGTTATGCTTCTCA
>DXHP01000136.1 GCA_019113305.1 Candidatus Ignatzschineria merdigallinarum
CATCGCTAAACCAGTGAAACGTTCAGCTAAAATCGATGACGATAATAAGTCTGACAAAAAAACCCGTAAATCAGGATCGCGTCGCCGTGGTCGTGATGAAGATGATGACCGCGCAGAAATTTCACTAAAACGTGAAAACAAACGCACTACTCGTCGTCAAACAAGACGCAATGCACAGCCTCAACAACATGGTTTCCAATTACCAACGGCAGCCAAACAGATTGAAGTAGAATTAGGTGAAACAATTAGTGTTGCAGATCTTGCACACAAAATGTCAATCAAAGCAGCGGAAGTTATCAAAGCATTGATGAACCTAGGTTCGATGGTGACTATTAACCAATTGCTTGACCGCGAAACAGCAGCAATCGTTGTTGAAGAGATGGGTCATACTTACAAGTTTGTGAGTGAAAATCCTCTTGAAGATGAGTTAATTGCATCAATCGAACAAGGTGGTGCAGATCTTCTTAAACAGCGTCCACCAGTTGTCACAATTATGGGTCACGTTGACCATGGTAAAACATCACTTCTCGACTATATTCGTAAAGAACATGTTGCAAGTGGTGAAGCCGGCGGGATTACTCAGCATATCGGTGCCTATCATGTAAAAACAAGCAAAGGCGTGATCTCGTTCCTTGATACTCCGGGACACAGTGCGTTCGCTGCAATGCGTGCTCGTGGTGCAAAAGTTACCGATATTGTCGTTCTTGTTATCGCGGCAGATGATGGCATCATGCCACAAACAATCGAAGGAATTCAGCATGCGAAAGCATCGAATACGCCGGTAATTGTTGCTGTTACGAAAGTAGACAAACCTACTGCTGACAAAGATCGTATCATGTCAGAACTGACACAGTACGGCATTGTTTCTGAAGAATGGGGCGGAGAAAACCTCTTTGCTTTTGTTTCTTCAAAAACAGGAGAAGGAATTGATCATTTACTCGATCAAATTCTTGTTCAAGCAGAAGTTCTCGAACTCAAAGCAATTGCAGAAGGCCCTGCTCGTGGTTCTGTTATTGAATCAAAACTCGATCGTGGTCGTGGTCCTGTTGCTTCTATTCTCGTTCAATCAGGTTGCCTCAAAAAAGGAGATATCCTCCTTGCCGGTTATGAATATGGCCGCGTAAGAGCATTGATCGATGAAAATGGTCAACAGGTTGAAAGCGCATCACCATCGATTCCTGTTGAAGTAATCGGTTTATCAGGTGTTCCAAATGCCGGTGATGAAGTCATGGTCGTTCCTGATGAACGTAAAGCACGTGAAATCGCGCTATTCCGTCAAGGTAAATTCCGTGAAATCAAATTAGCAAGACAGCACAAATCAAAACTTGAAAATCTCTTTAGTTCAATGGGCGAAGCAGAAACAAAACGTCTTAACATTGTACTTAAAGCCGACGTTCAAGGTTCTATTGAAGCTATTGTTAACGCTCTTCATGAATTATCAAATGATGAAGTAACCGTTTCTGTTGTTGCAAGTGGCGTGGGTGGTATTACAGAATCAGATGCAAACTTAGCCGTTTCATCAGATGCGCTGGTCATTGGATTTAACGTCCGTGCGGATAATAGCGCGCGTAAGATTATTGAAGATGAAGGCTTATCACTTTACTACTACAGCGTCATCTATGATGTCATTGATGAAGTAACGAAAGCATTAATTGGTAAACTTGCACCGCAATTTAAAGAACAAATTATCGGTATTGCTGAAGTTCGTGATGTCTTTAAATCACCAAAACTTGGAGCGATTGCTGGTTGTATGGTTACGGAAGGTTTAATCAAACGTCATAGCCCAATTCGTGTCCTTCGTGATAACATTGTGATCTATGAAGGTGAACTTGAATCATTACGTCGCTTCAAGGATGACGTTAATGAAGTTCGCGCAGGTATTGAGTGTGGTATCGGTGTGAAGAACTATAATGATGTTCGCACAGGTGACCAAATCGAAGTATTTGAAACTGTTGAAGTAGAACGCAAACTATAATGAGTAATAATTCACGTTTAAAACGCATTGATGAGCAGCTCCGTCAGGAGCTCTCAATGCTAATTCGCAAAGAAATCAGTGATTCACGCGCGATGATGGTTTCCATCACGCTCGTGGAGACCGTTCGGGACTTTTCCCAAGCGAAAGTCTACGTGACCTACTTAGGTCCGGAAGAAGAGCGCGGGGATGTCATCGATCTACTCCACGAGTATGGACCAGAGTTTCGCCGTCAATTAGGTAAAATATTACGCTTACGGACCATTCCTCGTTTCCATTTTATCTACGATGATCTCCTTGAAAAGAGCAACAAGATGACTTCCTTAATTACAGAAGCCATTCGTTCCGATGAAATGAAAGCAGAGAAAAGTCGCACAGATGAATCAGAAGATTAAACATAAACGCCGTCATATTGACGGCATTTTGCTTTTAGATAAACCTAAAGGCATGACAAGTAACAATATTCTTCAAAGAGTTAAGAGAATCTTCAATGCCGAAAAAGCAGGTCATAGTGGCACATTAGACCCTATGGCAACCGGCATGTTACCGATCTGTTTTGGAGAAGCGACTAAATTTGCAGGACAGTTACTCGATAACCACAAAACATACCAATTCACCTGTCAATTAGGCGAAAAAACCTCGACAGGCGATGCAGAAGGTGAGGTTATTGACACAGTAACCATCCCGCAAAATCTTACAAGAGAACAATTAGAGGCAACATTTGCAAGATTTCTAGGGGAGATCGAGCAAGTACCGCCGATGGTTTCTGCCCTTCATCATGAAGGGAAACGGCTGTATGAGTTAGCAAGAGAAGGCATTGAAGTTGAACGTCAAGCACGGCGCATTACAATTCATGCTTTATCTCTTGATGAAATTACATCAACCTCCTTTACGGCAACAGTCACCTGTTCAAAAGGGACTTATGTTCGAGTATTAGCTGAAGATATCGCGAAAGCTCTCGAAACACTTGGGCACTTAATCATGCTCCGCCGTATCACAATTCATCCTTTTGAAAATGAGACGTTGGTGCCATTTTCAGAAATAGAAGCATTGGCAGATCAATTAGATAGTTTAGATGCGCTCTTACTCCCAATTGATCGAGCAGTCACAGACTTGCCAATCCTCACATTCAACCAAGAAGATACCGCCCGTATTCTTCATGGACAAAGGATACGAATTGAAGGTACACTCGATAGTAATTTATATCGCCTCTACAGTGACGATAACCAATTTTTAGGGATCGGTGCGCCAAATACGCCAACCTCAATTGGCCCGAAACGCATCATCCAACAAAGTTAATTTTTAATTGAGATTCACTTTTTTAATTTTTGATTTTATTTTTTGGAGGGTTTTATGAGTTATCAACATATTGTTGTACCACAGGGCGAGAAAATTACCATTAATAAGGATTTTTCTCTCAATGTTCCTAATCATCCCATCATCCCTTTTGTTGAAGGAGATGAAGTGGGTGCTGAAATCACGCCTGTGATGAAAAAAGTGATCGATGCTGCAGTGGAAAAAGCATACGGTAATGCAAAGAAAATCGCTTGGATGGAAGTTTATGCCGGTGAGAAATCAACAAAAGTTTATGGTAAAGATGAGTGGTTACCAAAAGAAACTTTAGAAGCACTAAAAGATTTCATCGTTTCAATCAAAGGTCCTTTAACAACCCCTGTTGGCGGCGGTATTCGTTCATTAAACGTGACAATGCGTCAAACCCTTGACCTTTATCTCTGTATGCGTCCTGTACAGTACTTCCAAGGAGTTCCTTCACCTGTGAAAGAACCAGAAAAAGTAGATATGGTAATCTTCCGTGAAAACTCAGAAGATATCTATGCAGGTATCGAATGGGAAGCGGGTTCTCCTGAAGCGAAAAAAGTCATTGATTTCTTACAAGGTGAAATGGGCGTTAACAAAATTCGTTTCCCAGAAACTTCAGGAATCGGAATTAAACCAGTCTCAGAAGAAGGCACTAAACGTTTAGTTCGTAAAGCTATCCAATATGCGATTGACAATGATAAACCCAATGTGACACTCGTTCACAAAGGCAACATCATGAAATTCACAGAGGGTGGTTTCCGTGATTGGGGATATGAGCTTGCCCGTGAAGAGTTTGGGGCAACCTTAATCGGTAATGGTCCATGGTGTGAATTCAAAAACCCTAAAACAGGGAATATGATTACGATTAAAGATAGTATTGCTGATGCATTCTTACAACGTATTCTATTTGAACCAGAAAAATACAGTGTTGTCGCAACATTAAACTTAAATGGTGACTACATCTCTGATGCGCTCGCAGCACAAGTTGGCGGTATTGGTATTGCGCCAGGCGCGAACCTTTCTGATTCGATCGCGATCTTTGAAGCAACTCACGGAACAGCACCTGACATCGCCGGCAAAAATATTGTGAACCCAGGTTCCATGATTTTATCTGCAGAAATGATGTTACGTCATTTAGGTTGGACTGAAGCTGCTGATTTAGTCGTTAAAGCGTTAAATGGGGCGATCTCTTCGAAGAAAGTGACTGCTGACTTCGCTAAGATGATGAAAGATGCGACACAAGTCTCTACAAGCGAATTTGGCGATGTGATGATTTCTAATATGTAATGATCAATTATCTCTAGATAAGGAAAAAGCCTCTAATAAAATTAGAGGCTTTTTTTGTGTCCGGTTATTTTTGTTCTAGAGGTTACTAATTAAAAATGCATAACTAACAATTCAATGGAACAACTAACTCCTAGACTCTCTTACTTAAAATATTAAGCAGGTTTGCAAACAGTTGTTTGAAGACCACGATCTGACTCTTTCGCTTCAAACTCAACTTTTTGACCTTCCGCTAAAGTACGAAAGCCATCACCTTGGATTGTAGAGAAATGTACGAATACATCTGCACCACCGTCATCAGGAGTGATAAAACCGAATCCTTTGGATTCATTGAACCATTTTACAGTTCCAATACGCATAAAAAACCTCAAAAATAAATCTATATGATTTAAAATCATATTTAAAAATAGAAACTGTCTACGCATCAATTTCAGGTAGACAGCTTCTAACATTAAGCGGAAATTCCACTAAATGCAAGATATATATTTTAATTATTAAAAAAGGGCTTCTATGCACATCGCCTATCTCTCCCTCGGTTCAAATCTTAATAATCCTCTTGAGCAGATCAAAATCGCCATCAAAGAGATTGATAATATTCCAGAAATTAATCTCATTAATCGATCATCTCTCTATAAAACTCCCCCTATTGGACCTGAACAACCCGATTTTATTAATGCTGCAATAAAAATCACGACAACCCTTTCTGCGCATGATCTTCTCACAAAAATGCAAGAAATTGAGCAAGCACATCATCGAGAACGCATCATTCATTGGGGACCTCGAACATTGGATATTGATCTTATTTTATTTGATGAAGAGAGCATTTTGACAGATCGCTTAACCATTCCCCATCCTTTTATGCAAGAACGCGCTTTTGTCTTAGTGCCTTTATTAGAGATCGAACCAATGCTTAAAACCCCACAGCATGGCTCTCTACAAACAATTTTAGAAACATTAGAAGATCGCCATGATATTAAAATCGTAGAATAATATTAATGACTAATAACTTTATAATTAAAAAATTAAATCATCCTTAAATCTAAAAAATATTTTTTGCTCTTTTTTCATCATTATTGACAGAAGAGATCACATAAAAATTGATAATCCTTACCAAAATCAATCTTGGAGATTCAGTATTAATCAACTTCCCACACTTTGAGGATAAAAATTTCTACAAAATGATCACTCATCTCTCTAGAAATATCTGATTAATCATAACAATCAATGAATCTCTCTTCTATTTCACTCTATTCATTAATTGCAGGTTTTTTATGAAAAAAATTGTCATCGCTAGCAATAATGCCGGCAAAATTGCAGAGTTTAAAGCACTTTTCACGCCACTCGGGATCGAAACGCTCTCCTTAAAGGAAGCAGGAATTATCTCCGATCCTGAAGAAACAGGATTAACCTTCATCGAAAATGCTCTGATTAAAGCCAGAAATGCCGCAAAAATTAGCGGCTTACCCACCTTAGCCGATGATTCAGGACTTGTCGTTCCCCATTTAAATGGGGAGCCGGGGATTTATTCCGCTAGATATAGCGATGAGGCCACCGATGCTGCGAACAATGCTAAGCTCCTCGAAAAAATGCAGTTCCTCACAGAAAATCAACGTGCCGCATATTTTAAAGCCGTTTTAGTACTCGTCCGTCATGAAAAAGATCCGGTTCCCTTGATAGCAGAAGGGGAAGTTCATGGTTTTATTACACCCAATATCCAAGGTTCTGGAGGATTTGGTTATGATCCTCTCTTCTATTTTCCTGATAAATCTCAAACTTTTGGTGAATTATCGAGTGAAGAAAAAAATGAAATATCTCATCGTACTATCGCTCTTAAAAAATTATCGACAAAACTAAATACTTTGTAATCAATAAGATAAATACGTTATCCACAAAAACAGTTCTCTTGTAGGAGGATAAGTTATCCACAAAAATGTGGATAACTCGTGGATAACTTTCCATTTTTTTATCGACAAACTCCTCCATATATTTGTGCATGGACTTTTCAACAGTTAAAAATAGGCTTAAGATAAGTTATTCACTGATTTTTACCAAAAACTGTGGATAACTATAGCTGCTCATCATCATCTATTCTTTATAAAAGAGATGATATTAATAAACGTCTACAAGAATTTATTCATTTGATAGCAGTTTGGATCCGATCATTTATCCAATGATCAACAAAATTTAAAAGTTATGAAATTTGGTTTTTAAGTTTTAATTTTTATATCAATCGTTAAAAATACGATTAAAACTCAAATTTAATAGAGAATTTGTATGTCAAAAAGAACATTATTTATAGGGTTTATGTTATTTGCCCTGTTTTTTGGTGCAGGAAACTTAATATTCCCACCTACTGTAGGCCAGTTAAGTGGCAGTAACTTTATGCCGGCAATTATTGGGTTTATTGTGACTGGGGTTGGTCTACCGCTCATTGGAATCATCGCAGGATCTTTCTCAGAAGAAGGTTTTAGATCTGAAGCAAAACGTATTCATCCGGCATTTGCGATTTTATTTATGGTGACAATCTATCTCACTATTGGACCATTCTTTGCGATTCCTAGAACCGCAATGGTGTCATATGAGATGGCAGTACTCCCATTTTTAGATGGCGGTATTGAAACAATGAATTCCAAGATTGGATTTGCCGTTGTCTATTTTGGATTAGCGTTTTATCTTGCACTCAATCCTTCTAAGTTAGTGGAAAGAGTGGGACAAATTCTTACTCCAGCACTCTTAATTACTATCGTTTTACTAATTATCAGCGCATTTTTTAAATTAGATACTCCTATTACAACCATTAATCCACAATTTGCGAAAGATCCTTTCTTTGTAGGTTTTTCTGAAGGCTATCAAACGATGGATACCATCGCAGCAGTTGCCTTCGCAATGATTGTAATTACTGCAGTAAAAGCTACAGGCTTAACTTCACAAAAAGACGTTTTTAAACAATCGGCTATTGCAGCAGTGATTGCGGGTGTGGGGTTAGGTTTAGTCTATATCTGCCTTGCATGGATCGGAAATCATTATCCATTAACAGCAGAAGAAGCTGCCGGCGGTAATATGGGAACGTCTATTTTAACCGGCGTTGCACGTTTAACATATGGGGAAGGTGGTCGTGTACTCTTAAGCTTAATCGTCTCACTCGCATGTTTAACAACCGCTATTGGCTTAATTGTAGCGGTGAGTAGTTATTTCCACGAACTCTATAGCAAGATCTCATACCGAGTATATGCCGTTATCTTTACGCTCATTAGCTTCATTTTAGCGAGCCAAGGCTTAAGTACGATCATTATGGGTGCTGTCCCTATCTTGTTAATCATCTATCCGATTACAATCGTTTTAATCGTTTTAATCTTCATTGATCGATTATTAAAAGGGATGCCTAATCTTGCATTTCAATTACCGATTTTAGTCACGCTAATCATTAGTGCTCTATCTGTCACATTAGGTTATATCGGTGATTCAACATTTAAACTCAAAGCCACTGAGCTTTTAGCTTATTTACCTTACCAAGATAGTGATATGGGCTGGATGATCCCAGCAGTGATCGCACTTCTTTTAGGAATTATCTTAGGAAAAGTATTCAATACAAAACAAGGTCTCTAATCCAGAAATCCTGTTAAAATTCAGCAAAAAGCCGCCACAAGCGGCTTTTTTTATGCAAGGAAAAATCGAAAAGAGTAACTTAGGATAATTATCCGCACAAAAACGGTAGAAATCTGTGGATAACTATGCGATAAAAAAGAGAGCTATTTATCCAAATCTTCATCCAAAGATTTATATCAAGAGATATTCACATAAAAAAAATGGCTTAAAGGTTGATTATCCCTAGAAAAAAGGGAAAAATTGTGGATAACTCTGTTACCTCATCATCATTTTATATTTTTAGAAACTTAAGATATAAAAAATAGAGACAGGAAGTTTAGTATTTTTATCATTGGGAGATCGGTATGTTAAAAAAATTATTTATCGGAAGTTCATTACTTCTCGCAACACAAGTTATGGCTCAAGATGTTATTAAAATCGGGATTGAAGGTTCATACCCACCATTTAGCTACATTTCAGAAACTCAAACTATTGAAGGGTTTGAGCCAGATTTGGCAAAATTGTTTTGTGAAAAGATGGAACAAAAATGCGAAATCGTTCAAGTTGATTTTGATGCATTAATTCCTTCACTCAATACCAAACGTATTGATGCAATTTTAGCGTCGATGTCCATTACAGATACGCGTAAAAAAGCGATTAATTTTAGTAACAAGTATTATCAAACACCTGCTAGATTCGTCATTCCTACAGGGAAAACTATTGAAATTACAGATGAAGGCTTAAAAGGAAAGCGTATTGGTGTTCAAAGTGGAACAATTCATGAAATTTATATGAATGATAAGTACAAACGCTCTTCAGATGTTCGTAGTTATCGTAGTCTTGATGAAGCGATGATGGATCTTGAAACAGGTCGTATAGATCTTGTATTTGCGGATGTTGTTCCATTAGATATCGGCTATTTACAGAAAGATTATGCTGATAAAGTTGAATTTATCGGACCTGCTTTCTTTGAAGAAGAGTGGTTAGGAGAAGGAGTTGGCGTGGGTATTCGTAAAGCGGATAATGAATTGTTAGATCGCTTCAATGCCGCTATTAAAGCCACTCGCGAAGATGGATCTTACAAAGAAGTCGAGGCTAAATACTTCACCTATGATGTTTATGGCGAAGAAAAATAATCCGTAAAATTCTATAAATGCTGTTTTTGATCACTAATTGTTCAAAATTCTCATCTAAGATGCTCTGTAAAAGATATTTTATATCACTAAGTATTCTGAAAAATAGATAATTTACGGTGTTATGGATTTTTTGTAATTTTATAGAATAGATCTTATCAAGCGATAAGATCTATTTTTTTACCCACAGATTTAACCTCAAAGCTGTGGATAACTTCTAGATAAAACTTGTACATTTCGAACGCCTTTTTGGGGAATAGGTGCTTTCTATGGAGTTATGCTAATATCTTGGAGGATTAGCATAAATCATGATAGATCTCATGAAGATATCGCTAGATTGCGCTTATTTACGATCTTTTGAGGAAGAATGTGAACGATATGGAAAAGTTGTTATTACCTAAAATTACCAAAGCTGCCGGAATTGCCACGATTCCCGGCTCTAAAAGTATTTCAAATCGTATTTTACTTCTTGCTGCGATGACAGAAGGTGACACGGTTATCCACAATCTTCTCAAAAGTGACGACACAGAGCGTATGCTTGAAGCCTTAACCCTGTTAGGGATTGAGGTCACATTACTGAATGAAGATACTCGATCATTTCGGGTGACAGGAACAGGTCATGGTTTTCCCAATAAGAAAGCAGGTCTCTTTCTTGGAAATGCCGGCACCGCATTTCGCTCTTTAACTGCAGCTGTCGCGATTAATGGTGGGGAATATACACTTTCGGGGATTCCTCGAATGCATGAACGTCCGATTAAAGATCTAGTGGATGCCTTAACTGCTCTAGGTTTTCAGATTGAGTACCTCGGTAATGAGGGATATCCTCCTTTAAGGATTGGTCAAGGGAACTTAACTTCACATCAAGTATCGATTAAAGGGGATGTTTCAAGCCAATATTTAACGGCACTTTTAATGACATTACCGCTCTTAAAAGCAAAAATCGAGATCGTGATTGATGGCGAGTTAATCTCTAAACCTTATATCGAGATCACATTAATTTTACTTCGCGCCTTTGGTGTGGAGATTCAACATGATGATTACCAACATTTTTTTATTCCGGATAATGCTGAATTTAAAACGCCGGGAGAATTCTACGTGGAAGGAGATGCTTCGAGTGCTTCTTACTATTTGGGATTAGGCATGTTAGCCGGACCGTTAACGATTAAAGGCGTGGGCACAAGCTCGATTCAAGGCGATATTCGTTTTATTGATGCCTTAGAATTAATGGGCGCGATTGTTGAATGGCGTGAGAATGAGGTGATTGTTTCTCCACCGAAAGATGGCGTGATTCAAGGGATTGACCTTGATTGCAATCATATTCCTGATGCAGCAATGACTTTAGCGACATTAGCGGTCTTTGCGAATCAAAAAACAACGTTACGAAATATTGGCAGTTGGCGGGTGAAAGAGACGGATCGTCTACACGCCATGGCAACGGAATTAACAAAGTTAGGGGTGATGGTGGAAGAATCTGCAGAATCATTGGTCATTTATCCCCAGGAAACATTAATCTCGAATGTAGAGATTGAAACTTATGATGATCATCGAATGGCTATGGCATTTTCATTATTAGCATTGAAAGAGCCCTTAATAATTTTAGATCCGAAATGTGTGGATAAAACATTCCCCACCTATTTTGAATTATTCCAAAAAATTACGGCATCAGCCTAAAAGGATTGAGTTTTTCAGATGTTTAACAGCCCTTTTAAGACGCTTTACAAACAAGGTTTTTCATTAGTTGAACTGATGATTCTCTCTGTGATTGTTGCGATCTTAATTACCATGTTTTTGCAAAATGTTCTCGGCATTAATGACGAGTCTAAGCTGACGACGGCGAATCAAAACTTGCGATCGATTGAGGGTGCGTTGAGTATTTATCGGGATGATCATGCGCGTTACCCTAATAATGAAGAAGGGTTAAGTGCATTAGTCGAGCCTTCTGATAATCCGCGTTGGCAAGGACCATATATTCAAAAAGAGATGTTGATCGATCCGTGGGGGATTCCTTACTATTATGAGTTAACAGATACGCAATATCTGCTAATTACGTTAGGGCAAGATCAAAAAATGGGCGGTAAAAAACTAGATCAAGATATTGTGTATCAAAAAGATATTCCTTAGATGCTTGTTTAACTGATGATGTGAAATTAAACCTCTTTACTGAATATAGACGAGTTTAGGAATGAATATAGAAGATTCGGCTGTTGCCGTTGAAAATAAATCTCTTGAATATGTGCAAACGTTAGAGATTCTCTATCAAGATGAAGAAATTATAGCTGTGAATAAGCCCAGTGGCTGGTTTGTTCATCGGTCTTTATTAGATCCAAAGGTGACCGATATTGTCTTACAGCATTTGCGAGATCAAGTGGGGCGTTATCTTTATCCTGTTCATCGTTTAGATCGTCCTACATCTGGCGTATTACTCTTTGCTTTCACTGCCGAGAGTGCGCGTTTTTTATCAGAGCAACTGATGGATAATCGTGTGGAGAAGATGTATTTAGCGATTGTTCGAGGATATGTCACTGATTCTGGGGAGATCGATTATCCTCTTACCGTCATTCACGATAAGATTGCCGATAAAGATAAGGGGGAAAAAGAAGCACAAGCAGCTTTCACGATTTATTCAGGATTAGCTCAAGTTGAACTTAACTTATCCACAGGAAAATATCCTACATCACGCTACTCTTTAGTTGCATTAAAACCATTAACCGGTCGTAAACATCAATTAAGACGACATATGAATCATATTGCACATCCAATTGTTGGAGATACGACATATGGTGATTTACGGCATAATAGGCTCTTTTTAAGAGAGTTTGGGGTTGATCGATTACTATTGCATGCGCATAAAATGACGATTATTCATCCACGCACAAAAAAGGAGCTGACAATTGTCGCTCCTTTGGATGAGTTGTGGATAACTCTGTTAATAGCATTGGGATGGGATTCCACGCTATTTAATTAAAATCTTATTTGGGACCAAAAACTTCTAAGATTCCTTCAAAGAGATTTCCCATTCCTCCTTCGATCGGATTACGTTCTTTTTGCGGTTCTGTATTCTCTTCTTCAAAGAAATCAGTATCATCTAAAGATTCAGCTGCGAGCTCTTCTGGTTGATAATAACGGCGTAATCTTGCCGATTGATCACAACCATCAAGATCCCCAAGTTCACAGGCTTTTTGATACCATTTTTCCGCTTCAACTTCATCTCTCGTCACAAATTCTCCGTGATGATACATAAAGCCGACATTGTATGTTGAATCTGGATGACCTAATGCTGCGGCTTGGTTATAAAGTGCAAATGATTTTTCTTGATCTTTCGCGATGCTACCTAAGCCTTCATCATAGATGGTTGCAAGGTAGAAGAGTGCCTCGGGGTGTTCTTGATCAATTTTTTCGAAGAACTCTAGTGCTTGTTGATAGTTTGTTTCTACTGAATTTCCGTGAAAGTTCATCACACCGAGATAAAAGAGTGCATCTTCTGAGCCTTGTTCAGCAGCTTTTTCTAATAAGGCATAAGATTGTGCAAAAGTATGATCATTACTATTTTCTAAACCTTCAAGATAGAAGAGATAGCCTGTTAAAAAGAGGCTTTCAACATCCTGTTCATTCTTCACTTTTTCCAATAACAGATCTGTTTGAGAGGTTAAATATTTTCGTGCATCGCTAGGATCGGCATTTAAAATGCTGTCTCGTGTGAGTTCTAACTCCTCTGGTGGAAGTTCATTCCCCATAATCTCATTGAAGAGCGATTCTAATTCTGGATTGGATTCAGAGTAGTTGTCAGATGCTTTATTACCGATGATATTAACGGCATAACAACCATCACTGTAATCGTTATCACAGGCTTTTTGATACCATTTTTTTGCTTCATCGAGATCTTTATCAACAAACTCCCCATATTCATACATATAACCGATGTTAAAGATCGATGGTGTATGTCCTAATTCCGCCGCTTTATTGAAGAGCGCAAATGATGTTTCATAATTTTGCTCTACGCCTTCGCCGGTATCATATTGTACCGCGCGGCTAAAGACGGCTTCTGGATGGTTATCGAGTTTTGGATCATTGTAGAGCGTTAACGATTTCTCATAATCACGTTCTACGCCATTTCCGTAATAGTAGAGTTCGGCTAGTTCATAAATAGCATCTGTAGAACCTAAGTCGATCGCTTTCTCGTAAAGAATGCGGGCTTGTCCATAGGCGTATTCATCGTATGAATCATCCCCTTGTCCTTGATGATAGAGACCTAAAAGATAGATTGCCTCATGATTGTTTTTTTGGGATGCCGCAATAATCTCTGGTAAATAATCGTTGAGCATGATGTCACGATCATAATCATCGAGCGTGGTAAATGCACTGACAAGCGGTAATTTACGTGTCGCTTTTAATGCAGCATGTTTTTGAACGATCTCTGCGAGCACTGAATCGAAATTAAGTGTATGAATTTTTAAGCGACTGACAGAGTCACAACCATGAGAATCCCCTAAATCACAAGATTGTTGATACCATTTTGCAGATTCAGTGAGATCCACTTCGATTGCCGCATTGTCGCCTGATTCATAGAAATATCCGAGGCTATTAATAGAGGTAATATCTTGAAGCGCTGCTGCCTTTTGGTAATATTCGACCGCTTTTGCTGGATCTTCATCGAAACCAAAGCCACTTAAATAGAGTGATCCTAAGCTAAATACGGCATTTTTTTGCTGTAGAGCTGCTGCTTTTTCATAATATTTTGCGGCAGTGAGATAATTTTGTTCCACACCTTCGCCATAATAGTAGAGTTCTCCTAAAAGATAGATCGCATCTTTAGAACCTAACTTTTCAGCTTGTAAGAAATACTCTTTAGCTTTGTGGAAATCTTCTTCTTTAGAGTTATCTTCCGCTTCAGAATAGTAGTAATACCCTAATAGAAAGAGATCTTGAGGATTATTTTTTGCTGCGCCAGCTTCTACCGTTTCTAACATATTGGTCAGTGCAGCATGGCGATCATAATGATCCATTGCAAGGAGCTGTTCTGCGGTTGTCGTCGTTTTTACTGATGGAGAATCTGCATTATTATTTTGACGATTAATGGTTTGATCAATGTAGCTTTCAAGCGGAGATGTGGCGAATGCCGGCATCAAAAAACTAGAAATGAGTAGGGATAATAGTACTTTTTTTGAAGATGTTTTAAACATTCAAATCACCTAAGAGATTGTCTTTAAAAGAGAGATGTTCATCAGGGAACATTTTGAATAAATTGTCTTATCGTTGAGTCATAGTATAAACGGAAAGTAAAAAGGGCTTTGAATTTTCTTTCATTCAAAGCCCTTTTAAAATAAGTAATTCAATTAACTAGGAAAGTGAATTAATCGAGGAGTTTACCTTTTGTCTCTGGAATTAAGAAGATAAAGGCCAGTGCTGATAGGAGATAAACACCAGAAATTAAGCCAAGCGCGTAGCTGATGCTATATTGCATTGCGAGCGTTCCGATAATTAATGGGGCAAAACCTGCGATTCCGCGACCAACGTTAAAGATAATATTTTGTGCTGATGAACGAGCTTCTGTTGGATAGTGTTCAGAAAGTAGCGCTCCATATCCCCCCATCATGCCGTTGACGAAAAATCCTAAGATGGCGCCTAAGAACATTAAGACATAATAGTTCGATTGTTGGAAGTAGATCCAAACGAAAGCAGCACTGACTAATAAGAAGAAAATATAGGTTGGGCGGCGACCAAATTTATCAGAAGAAGCTCCAAAGGTGAGCGTTCCAATTACCATGCCGATGGTGGTAATTAAAGTCCAATAGAATGTGCCGGAAAGGGTAAAGTTATGCTCTTTTGCAAGCATAGTTGGCATCCAGATCATAATGCCGTGGAAACCAAAGTTTTGGACGCTCGTAGCAATGACTAAACCTAATGTTGTTAAGGTTGTACGGGTATCTTTAAATAGTGGTTTGATAGAGATTTTATTGTGATTTTCTTTCTTAATTTGTAACCAAATCTCAGGTTCTTGTAAGTTACGGCGCGTCCACCAAACAAGTAATGCCGGTAATGCACCAATTAAGAACATCCCATGCCAGCCGATATAAGGAGATAGTAGGCTCACCAATGCTGCTAGCACAATCCCGACTTGGAAACCAATAGCAACTACGGCTGTGGCGCGTGAGCGTTTTTTTGCAGGCCAGGTTTCTGCGACTAATGTCATCCCAATCCCAAATTCTCCTCCAAGTCCGAGTCCGGCGATAAAGCGAAAGACGGTGAACATCTCAGCGGATGTTGAGATTGCCGCAAGTCCTGTAAAGAGAGAAAAGAGCAAAATGGTCCAGTTAAAAACACGAACACGGCCATATTTATCTGCCAGCATTCCAAAGAAGATTCCCCCAATCACGGTACCAATTAAGGTGATGGTTTGAATCATTCCGCCTTCGGCATCTGTTAAACCAAATTCGGCTTTAATCAGAATTAGTGCGAAGGCGAGAATCATAATATCGAGGCCATCCATTGCGTAGCCTAATGTGGAAGCGAGCAGAGTCTTCCGATCCCCTTTCTCGATAATCGGGGCGTGATTGTGCTGTGTCATAAAACATCCTTTCATGAACGTGTGGTGGGAAAATTTGAGATGATACTTGAGAAATTTAAGCGCGAAGTATTATAGCAAGTGATCGAGAATTACGCACACATAATCCTTTCATTTGTCAATAAACGTGAAAAGAAAGGCAGAAGAAGCGTTGTATTTAACTGGTAAAGAAAATACAATAGCCGCACTTTGGCGCATGTTTGCGTCTGTGGTTCGTAACCATCCCACATTAAAAAACTAGGAATTGATAATCGATATGACACAACCTAAAAAAGAACAGCTTGAAAATTTGACCTTATTAGGCAATCAAGCAACGGTTTATCCGACAGAATATACTCCTTCGGTTTTAGAAACCTTTAAGAATGATCATCCAGAGCGTGAGTATTTTGTAAACTTTCATTGTCCAGAGTTTACAACACTTTGTCCTATGACGAATCAGCCTGATTTTGCGACGATTTTTATCTCCTATGTTCCTCAAGTTGAGATGGTAGAAAGTAAATCTTTAAAGCTCTATCTCTTTAGCTTTCGTAATCATGGATCGTTTCATGAAGATTGTATTAACATTATTTTGAATGATTTAATCGCGTTGATGGATCCGCTTTATATTGAAGTTCGAGGAGAGTTTACGCCAAGAGGTGGAATTTCTATTCATCCTTATGCGAACTATGGAAAACCAGAAACGCGTTGGCAAAATGTTGCGGAACGACGTTTAGAAAGCTTCGAATTTTAATCATGACGAACATGATTGATTGTCACAAATTTCATATTTAATAAACAGCAACTCAACGAGATTAAACCTAGCAAAGTCTCTCTCCATTAGGAGAGACAGATGACATATTAATTTTGCTCCATTCATTAATATTCAAAAATCATCGGATTTCAAAGAGTTGCTGTTTATTAATTTTGTGTTGTCATCGTGATCTCAAAACAGAAAAGGTTTCACATGGAACAATTTATATACAGATCGGAAGAAAAATCTCGAGCATTACCTTGGTTGGTGTTATTTCATATTATTGTGATTGCATCGAGTAATTTTTTAGTCCAAATTCCGATGGAGTTATTTGGCTTTCATTCCACTTGGGGAGCATTTAGTTATCCCTTTATTTTCTTAGCGACAGATTTAACGGTGAGGATATTTGGCGCCGCACCGGCACGACGAATCATCTTTTTTACGATGTTTCCGGCATTGATTGTCTCTTATCTTATTTCGGTCTTATTCGATGGTGGTGCTTGGCAAGGTTCCATGGCTTTTGTGGCATTTAATCGGGGCGTTGCTCAGATCGCTTTTGCTAGTTTTGCTGCTTATGTTATTGGGCAGATGATGGATATCGTGGTATTTAATCGTTTTAGACAAAATTATCAGTGGTGGATTGCGCCATTTCTTTCCGGCATTATTGGCAATTTAGTAGATACCATCGCTTTCTTCGGCATTGCCTTCTTTAAAACAGATGATCCTTATATGGCAGAGCATTTAGTGGAAGTCGCAAGTGTCGATTACTTCTTTAAAATGGGGATTTCAGTCCTTCTATTCTTACCGGCATATGGCGTGATTTTAAAAGTTATTACGCAATCTTTAATTGGTAAAGCAGCGAGATATCAAGAACCGTAATTAATCTGTTTTGTGAATCTATTGATCGTAAAAAAGCCGAGATATGAGGCAAAATATCTCGGCTTTTTTTATGCGTGTTTTTCACATTTTTGGGAGAGTGTTTCATAAAGTTTTGTAAAAAATTGTCCTACTGAGTCGTTACTTTGAAAGCAATTTTTAGTATGAATATGGAGAGTTATTGCGGTTGAAGCAGTCGTTGTTATTGTTTACGCAAGATTGGTAAAAGCATTTTTCTTAGCCGCGCTTCCATGATAAAAAATTCTAGAGCGGTAGTATAAAATCGATTGCCGAATAAAACGGGTTTCTCTCTAATATCAATTCTGCTATACAATGCGTTACGTTAATTTTGTCAGATATATCACTCAACCAATGTGGATAACGCTATGCAATACTTTACTGTAAATGATTTAAAAGATCTCTGGGATGATAGTTCCTACTCTCAAGAAAATTATGAAGAACCCATACCTACGGGCGAGGTAATTGCAGCTGTTGAGGCTGCCTTAGGGGGATATAAGTTACCAGCATCTTATATCGAATTGATGCGGTTGAAGAATGGATTTAGTTTACAACGTGATTTCTTTAAACTGGCGAATGATGATGATTTTGCAGATGCTTGTATTTGGGTTTCTGACATTATGGGGATCGGTTTTGAGAAGCGCTATGCATTATGTGGTGAAATTGGCAGCCAATTTATGATTGAAGAGTGGGGATATCCAGAGATTGGAATCTGTTTTGCCAGCACTCCTAGTGCCGGTCATGAGATGTATATGCTCGACTATCGTGAATGCGGTAAAGCGGGAATTCCTAAAGTGGTGCATGTGGATCAGGAAGGGGATTACGAGATTACGCCAATCGCCGATACTTTTGAGGACTTCATTAAAGGTTTAGTGACAGAAGAAGAGGCATTTGAAGATTCTTTAGATGAGTGATTCTGCGGTATTTATGGGTGATGATGCGGGGATATCTGATGATTGATCGAATGTATGTTCATTATTGTCGTGAGCCGCTGTTAATTGACATCTGTTGTAAAAAAGCTGCCATTAATCTAATTCCAACTATCATTAATAAGTTTTTTATTCAATAATTATGCCTATAAAATAGGCAGTCAAGAATTATTTTATAAAAAGTTCTCTTATTATTGATTTATTTTTAAAAAGATTTAGCGAATGTAATCCATTGATAAAGCTGGATTACATTCGCTTTTTACATGGATTATTCAAAATTAAGCTTGTTTTATTATATTTATAATTTGGGAAACGCTATCTGAGTTTGCTATGTTGTTAATGAAGGATATGGAGATAGCTTGTAGAGCCGATAAATAGCGACATTATATAAAAATGGGCTCACAAACTATGGATAACGCTAGCATCGAAAGTTATTGAAAAGAGTTCTAACAAAATTTAAGAAATAGAACCGACATAACAAAATGTTTGAAAAAGAATTCATTGAAAAATGATTTTTTAACCATGATGTAGTTACACCAAAGGAGGCTCATAATGAGCATATATTCAGCAGGAAAAAGATTCCGTGAAGCACTCGCTGAGGAATCCCCACTGCAATTAATGGGAGTGATCAACGCAAACCATGCGTTATTAGCAGAAAGAGCAGGATTTAAATCGATCTATCTTTCTGGTGGCGGTGTTGCCGCTGGTTCGCTTGGAATTCCAGACTTAGGAATTACCACACTCCAAGATGTTTTAATCGACATCGATCGTATTACCAATGTGACAGATCTGCCGCTGATTGCTGATGCGGATATCGGATTTGGAACATCTGCATTTAATGTGGCAAGAACGGTAAAATCCTTTATTAAAGCCGGCGCTGCGGGACTTCATATTGAAGATCAAGTGGGCGCGAAGCGTTGTGGACATCGTCCGAATAAAGAGATTGTTCCCCTAGATGAGATGGTGGACCGTATTAAAGCTGCCGTGGATGCGAAGACAGATCCAGACTTTATGATTATTGCGCGAACAGATGCATTAGCCGTAGAAGGATTAGAAGCATCATTAGAGCGTGCAAAAGCCTATATTGATGCGGGTGCCGATGGATTATTTCCAGAAGCGATTACGGAACTGTCGATGTATCAAAATTTTACCGAGGCTGTGGATGTTCCTGTCCTTGCTAATATTACTGAATTCGGGCAAACGCCGCTTTTTACGGTGGAAGAATTAAGAAGCGTCAATATTGCGATCGCACTCTATCCGTTATCGGCATTTAGAGCCATGAATAAAGCCGCGGAAACGGTCTATCAGACGATCCGCAAAGAAGGTTCTCAAAAGAGCGTCCTTCCCCTTATGCAAACTCGTGATGAGCTTTACCAAAGCATTCGCTATTACGATTATGAAGATCAACTCGATCAACTGTTTGCGTCGAAGAAGAAGTAGAGATTTCACCATAATAACTGATGCTAAGAAACTCTATTTAATCACTTATCTCAAGTGAATCACTGAAATATTAATGACGATGGTTTTTTGATCACTGGCAGATTTCTCCATATCTGGCCGGCGGCGAAATACAACCTCAATAATCATTATCGATATAGAAGATTCCAATAGGTTTATCCTGAAGGAGGATATTATGACGACGACTACGTCAGGCACTTTTCGACCCAAAAAATCTGTAGCACTCTCTGGTACGATTGCCGGAACAACTGAATTATGCACGGTTGGACGCAATGGTAATGAGCTTCATTACAGAGGTTACAACATTATGGATTTGGCAGAACATTGTGAATTTGAAGAGGTGGCACATCTCTTGATTCACGGGAAACTGCCGAATGAAAATGAATTAAGATTATATAAACAAAAACTACAAGCGCTTCGGGGGATTCCGGTCTCGATGCGTAAAGCTTTAGAAACATTGCCGATGTCTGTACATCCGATGGATGTCTTACGAACTGGCGTTTCCTTATTAGGTTGTATCTCGCCGGAGAAAGATGATCACAATATTGCCGGCGCGAAAGACATTGCGGATCGTTTGATTGCATCATTAGGCTCAATGTTACTGTATTGGTATCACTACAGTCATAATGGTGTGCGTATTGAACTGGAGAGTAAAGAAGATTCGATTGGCGGGCATTTCCTCCATCTGCTTCATGGTAAAAGACCCGCAAAATCTTGGGTAAAAGCGATGCATACGTCTCTAATTCTCTATGCCGAGCATGAGTTTAATGCTTCAACCTTTACAGCGCGCGTGATTGCCGGCACCAACTCTGATATCTATTCGGCGATGGCAGGAGCGATTGGTGCGCTTCGTGGTCCAAAACATGGCGGCGCCAATGAAGTGGCGTTTGAAATTCAGCAGCGTTACGGTTCACCGGAAGAAGCGGAAGTCGATATTTTAGAGCGTATCGGCAATAAAGAGATCATTATTGGTTTCGGGCATCCTGTTTATACTATTGCCGATCCGCGACATGAAGTGATTAAACGTATTGCCTTAGAGTTATCGGAAGAAGCGGGAACGGTACGCATGTATAACATTGCAGATCGCATTGAAGAAGTGATGAAAAGTCATAAAGCGATGTTCCCGAATCTCGATTGGTTCTCGGCGGTGTCGTATCACATGATGGGCGTGCCAACGGCAATGTTTACACCACTTTTTGTGGTATCACGAGCAACCGGTTGGGCGGCACATATTTTAGAACAGCGTAAAGATAATAAGATTATTCGTCCTGGCGCTGAATATACCGGACCGGAAGAAGTCGCATTTATCCCGATTGCTGAGCGCGAGTAGTCATATTGAAGCACTTCCATTGGCGATCTTTACGGATCACTTGAGTTCGTGATCTCCCAATGGAAGGTTTCTTTAAATAACGCTTCACAGCGCAATAAATCGTGTTATGCCGGTTGAATAAAATTGTTTAAGAAGTTTTATGGTGTTCTTTAGCACGAGATTAATTAATTCTGATGAGTACATCGCTTTTATATTATTTCAGCGCGGCAAGAAAGAATCATCTGATAATTGCAGCCGATTTTACGATATATCGAATTTTATGAGTTTTATTTTGATGTTTTATGTTAATTATTGATAGGAGATACTATATGACACAAGAAGTCACCCAGAAGTTTGATGAGGTTCTTGAAACCATTGTCGATTATGTGCGCGATTATGAGATCAAGTCAGATTTGGCTTATAAGATTGCCCAATATTGCTTGATTGATACATTAGGCTGCGGTTTGGAAGCCTTAGATTATCCAGAATGTGCCAAATTAATGGGACCGATCATTCAAGGAACGGTTGTGCCAAATGGTGCGAAAGTCCCTGGAACGCAATTTCAATTAGATCCTGTTCAAGCGGCATTTGATATTGGGATGATGGTACGCTGGCTTGATTTTAATGATACTTGGCTTGCCGCAGAATGGGGTCATCCTTCGGATAACTTGGGCGGAATTTTGGCAGTTGCAGATTGGTTATCTCGTGTGGCAATTGCTAATGGCAAAAAGCCCTTAACGATGAAAGCAGTCTTAACGGCGATGATTAAAGCACATGAAATCCAAGGTTGTATCGCGCTTGAAAATGCCTTTAACCGAGTGGGATTGGATCATGTTATTTTGGTAAAAGTTGCTTCAACAGCGGTAGTCTCCGAGCTTTTAGGCTTATCTCGTCAAGAAGCATTGAATGCGCTATCGCTCGCATTTGTCGATGGACAATCCCTACGAACCTATCGTCACGCACCGAATACGGGATCCCGTAAATCTTGGGCGGCAGGAGATGCAACATCTCGCGCGGTTCGTTTAAATCTCATGGCCCAAAAAGGAGAGATGGGATATCCATCCGCATTAACGGCAAAAACATGGGGTTTTTATGATGTCTTATTTGAAGGAAAACCCTTTAAATTCCAGCGTGATTACGGCACTTATGTGATGGAAAATGTGCTCTTTAAGATCTCATTCCCGGCAGAGTTCCACTCCCAAACCGCCGTAGAGTGCGCCATGACTTTAAAGCAAAAACTGGATGCTATGGGGAAAACCTCAGATGACATTGAGCGAATTGATATTAGAACGCATGAAGCCTGTATTCGTATTATTGATAAGAAAGGTCCACTCAATAACCCCGCTGACCGCGATCATTGTATTCAATATATGGTGGCAGTTCCGCTAATTTTCGGTCGCTTAACGGCGAGTGATTATGAAGATAACATTGCCAAAGATCCGCGAATTGATGCCCTTCGTGATCGTATTATCTGTACCGAAGATCCGGCATTTACGAAGGATTATTTCGATCCAGAGAAACGCTCGATCGCCAATGGATTAACGATTACTTTAAAAGATGGTACGAAACTGGATGAAGTGATGGTGGAATATCCGATTGGACATGCGCGCCGTCGTGAAGAAGGAATGCCGGTATTAGTTGAAAAATTCAGAACAAACGTGGCAAGACGTTTCCCTGCAAAACAGCAAAAAGCGATTCTAGATGTTTCATTAGATCGTGACAAACTTTGGGAAATGCCCGTCAATGAATACGTAGATCTTTACGTTATTTAAGTCGAAATTTATTGTTTCTTTAAATCTTATTTTTTATCATTTCGCTCGGCAGAAGGTGATCCGCCGAGCATTTTTTTGGTAAAAATGTAAAGAATAATGCCGGAAATAAAGTATCGTGAAATCGGCTTAAAACTATCTGATTAAAGATTCTATTTAAAGGTCGATGCCTGACTGGAGAGAATAGTTGCACTCTTTTAGCAATCCCGCGCCAGCAGTTATCAAAGCTCTTTTAAACCAAAATGACTATATTGTTATTGTGGTCATACGATGGATAAAATCTTACAAACATTCTTTCGAGCGATGCATGATTATTCAAAGAGCGTTTTGATCGACTTCATCAATCTCTTGAAAATAGGTTTCATTCTGAAACCCATTTTTAGCATTATTTTAAACGTAATTCCGCTATATTGAATGGGAAGAGCGATTCATTTAAAAAATGAGAAGAGGAAAAGTAGGATAAAGATGGGGATAAAAGCGAAACATTATCTATTTAGTATTGCGATATTAACATTGGGAATGGGCTTAGGCAGATTTATCTACACCGGCATGATGCCGCTGATGTTTAATGAAGGAATTTTTGATTTCCAAGCGTTATCTTATATTGCGAGTAGTAATTATTTGGGCTATCTATTTGGCGCGTTACTCTTCTCTTTTGCGCTATTTCATCGATCTGAAAAACTTAAAATCTCTTTAATAGTGAGCGTGATATCCACAGTGTTATTACTCTATCTAATGTCGATGACAACGAATTTTATGGGCGTTTTGATTATCCGTTTTCTTGCGGGAATCAGTAGTGCCGCAGCGATTATATTTGGCTCTATTACCGTAATTAAATATTTCTCCTCACGCTTGATGACGGCTGCTTTTTTCTCCGGCGTTGGTTTAGGGATTTTGGTGGGCAATGAACTGGTGAATATCTTGAGTTTTCAACAGGATTCTTCGCTACAAATTTGGTTCTATGCGGCGATTTTAGCGGCGGTTATTGCCGGCTTAATCTTTGTTTTTTATCCTAAAAAAGAACAATCAGCCATTTCTACATCGGTTTATGAATCAGCTAAACAGGGGCAGGTTCAATCATTACAACATTCAGAAATCTCATGGATTTCATTGATCATTCTCTATGGTTTTGCGGGCTATGGTTATATTATTACGGCAACCTATCTGCCCGTGATCGCACAATCATTGCCGGCATCGCTGGTGACTTCACACTTATGGTCATTGGTTGGGATCGGGGCAATGATCAGTTGTTATTTATGGCTCTTCATAGAACAGAAAATCGGCACATTGTCGGCTCTTTTTTGGAATTTATTGACTCAAAGTCTCTTTGTATTATTGTCTATTTTTAGTGATTCATTACTGTTGTTGATTATCAGTGCTTTAGGGTTAGGCGGAACATTTATGGGAACAACCTCTTTGGTGATGCCGCTTGCACGGCGCTTAAGTGTTCCGAAAACTTTAAATCTTGTGGGATTAGTCACTTTAACCTATGGGATAGGACAAATTTTAGGACCGATAGCCACGAGTGTCATTGAGACTATGACAGGCTCCTTATTATTTGCAACAATCTCCGGTGCTGTCGCGTTATTGATCGCTAGCTTAATGGTGCTTTATGAGAAGAGATCTCGTGGTTTTGCATCCGCTTAGCAAACTTTAGTGAGCTGATTTATGAAGGTCGTTTATCGGTTAAGTCTTGCAGAAAGCTCAAAAATAACGCGATAAAACTCAAACCTAAAATCACCATATAACTTGCTAATCCCTGTTTCGTTGCAATCATTGCACCCGCAAAAGCACCTAAAATAAAGGTACTAATGAGTAGTGGCAAGATGATTTTACTATTGTGGGTTTTAAGGGGATCTTTCGTTGTTCTCATCAGTGCGCTAATGAGTGATGTGGTCATTCCGGTAATATAAGTCGTATGTGTGCTAACGCCCATGGTTTGATTAAAAAAGCCATTTTGGATACCCATTGCCATACTGACGAAGCTTATCATCATGAATTTACTATTAGAGCTACCAGTACTGCCAAGATATCGATGAATGATAACCGTTGCTAGCAGCAATAATATGATTAAAAAGAGCGTGAAACTTCTGGTAAACCGGTCATTAAACCGAGTTCTGATAATAGCACCATTGATCGAACCTATTAAAAAGCAGATTAAGGCGATGATGGAGAGTAAAAATAGCGGCCTATTATCTTGTACGACATAGATCGCACTCAGGATACTATTACCCGTTAAATGGCCCGTAAAGACTTCAAAATTAATAAAGGAGCTGGCATCTGTAAAACCACCGATAAATGCGAGCAAGAGGTAGAGGATATTATTTTTCATAAGTGATGGTTAGCATCAAGTGTAGATAGGGAATCTCTATAAAGTATCCCAGATAAAGGGCAATTGACATTAAAACCTATCAGGAAAGTTGTGATCTTGATGACTTTATCATGAATGATTAGTGAATAAAGGAAGATTGGCGGGTGAAGATTTTTAAAGTGCAACGGCTATAGTATTATTAATCGGGTGTTTTTGAATAAGAGTTCTAATAAACGATGATTTATCAAAAATCGCTTATAAAAAAACACTTATAAAAAAAGAGTGCTCATGATAGAACACTCTTTAAGGATTAATTGCCTGAACCTTATTGTGGAAACTACTCTTTCTCAGCCTCTTTGGCGCGCTCTTCCATTCCCGCTTCGATCTCTTTTCCTAAGAAGTAAGAGATTGCGGTTCGAATGACGACAATGCCGGCAAGTATCAACATATCTTCGATCGAAGGATTCATGATTGTCTCGATAATATCAGAGGCAATCAGTACTTCTAAGCTTAAGAGGATATAGGATCCTAAATAGATTTTGATGCCATTATTCTTTGTTGCAATCTCAAAGTGATCGCCTTTTGAAAACTCATTACGAATAAAATCAAAAGCCGCTTTAATAACGCCTACAAGCAGAATAATGACAGAAAATGCATTGAGCGCATGAACAATATATTCAACAATTTCCATTAACATGGTGGATTATTTTCCCCAATTACCTGGATCTTTATTCCATTCAGTCAGTGCAACGCGCTCTTCTTCATTGATAATGTTCTTTGCAAGTGCTGTTTCAAGTAGTGCGGGGTAGTTACTTAATGTTGCGTAGCGAAGCCCTTCTTTTTCGAAGTTTTCAGCGGCAATTGGTAACTCATAGGAGAAAATAGCAGCAACGCCAAGAACTTCTGCACCGGCTTCACGAAGCGCATGCGCACAAGTGATGGAGCTTCCACCTGTTGAGATTAAGTCTTCCACAATTACTACTTTTTGACCAGGTTTGATAATCCCTTCGATCATATTGCCGCGACCATGTTTTTTCGGTGAGCTTCTAACATAAACCATTGGTTTTTCTAAAACAGCGCTCACCCATGATGCATGAGGAATTCCTGCTGTTGCAGTTCCGGCAACGACTTCTGCTTCTGGGAATTTCTCTTCGATCAATTTGATGAGATTTTTAGAGATAAATTTACGTACCACGGGATAGCTCACAATTAATCTGTTGTCACAGTAAATTGGTGATTTAATCCCTGAAGCCCACGTAAAAGGCTCATTGGGTGAGAGTGAAACTGCATTAATAGAGAGGAGTGCTTCGGCAACATCTTGTTTAATCATAGTGTTCTATCCCATTCTTCTTTAACTGTGTAATAAGCTTGTAATGGATCTTTTGCTTGTGTAATTGAGCGACCCACAACAATGTAACTGGAACCATTTTTCTTCGCTTCATGTGGTGTCATGATACGTCTTTGGTCATCGGCAGCATCTGAAGCTAAACGAATCCCTGGCGTGACACAAAGGAAGCTCTCGCGCGTATTTTCTTTAACCATTTTTGCTTCAAGTGCAGAGCAAACAACACCATCAAGACCGGAGTTATTGGTCATTTTACTATAATGAATGACCGATTCTAAAAGGCTTGTTTGGATATTTTGCTCTTGTTGCATCTCTTGCTCGCTCATACTGGTTAATTGTGTCACGGCAATTAAACGAGGGCGTTTTGAGTTACCACTACCAATTTCTAAACCTTCGAGCGCTTCTTCCATCATGCGTTTGCCACCGGCAGCGTGAACGTTCACCATATCTACGCCCATTTTCGCAAGTCCGATCATTGCACTTTTGACGGTATTAGGAATGTCGTAAAGCTTCAAGTCTAGGAATACTTCATAGCCTCTTGCTTTTAAAGTTTCTACTAACATCGGACCTTCATTGTAGAAAAGTTCCATGCCGATCTTAATATAGAGCTCTTCTTCTCTTGGCATCATTTCCAAAAATGCCTTGGTTTCAAGGTAGTTTGGAAAGTCGAGTGCAATAATTGGTTTTGTCATTATTTATTCTACTTTTATTTTTTTCCAAAAAAAAACCGACTAGTGTCGGTTATTCATTAAATAAAAAGAATCGCGGTAAGGTGATGTTTTTACATATCTCATAGCGTTTCTCCTTATTGTGCATTTTTTATGTTCTCAAAAATTTGCAATATTTTAGCATTCGAAAAGCAGAATAGGAAATATTATTTTCTTGTAAGCTTGTGGATAAGTTTGTGAGTAACTTAGAGGATAATTCTGTGGAATAACTCTGAATATTTTATTCATTAACAGCTTACTCTTGAAAATGCCGGCATTGATGATCGGAGAGCCCGTCAGTTATCTATTTATACTTAATACGTAGGCGCTGTTGAGAGAATCTTCTCAACACATTGTTCAGGAGAGAGCAATGCCGTATCAAGTATCAGATGCGGCCGATCCCAAGATTCATAAGGGCGATGTAAAATAGCATCCCATGTTGGGTTTACTAATCCTGAGATATCACTCGTGCGCTGCTTTACCCGATTTTCATGCTGCTGTCGGTCTGAACAATAAATCTCTATTTCTAAATAAGGTAGTTGCAATGATTGCGCAATATCTCGATAGGCATCACGGACTAAGCGAAGATCATTGACAGAATCGGTGATCACTGTTGATCCTAATTTTAAGTTTTCTCGTGCGAGTTCATAAAGTATCAGGTAGCCTTCAGGGCCGACTTCCTGCATTGACGGTATGTGAGATCGCAGCGCTTGTTCGATGGTATCAACTCGTAAATAGACCGCTTTAATTTTTTGAATCAACATTTTTGCAATCGTGCTTTTTCCCGTGCCGGGTAAACCACTAAAGATAAATAACATCGATGCTCCTTATTTATAAAACGGAATCACTCAGGGGAATATCATATCTTCTTTAACCGATAAAAGAATCCTTACAAGGAGCATTGGATATGAAAAGCGCTTCTTTTTAGGAAAAGATCCGCAATCTTTGCAATTTTTTTAATCATTTTTTGAAATTTTTATAGAAGAATTTTAGAAAATGAATAGAAAAAGCGATGTTTTACCGAGAATGCTTAAATGTTTTTTATATTTATCCTATTGATTTGAATGTTTTTTTAAAAATAATAAATAATTTTTTCAAAAAGAGTAGACAAATGAAATGGAATAACTAATAATAATGACTCTCAACAGAGATTAAAGATCAATTGAGAACTGAAACATTGGGTGATACACTTCATTAATCGCGATGATAGTAATTATGATTATCATTTGCTTTAAATGAAAATAAGTATATAACAAAACCGATAATGAATTGTCGATTTAAAAACATTTTGATTAAAGAGAGAGCTTTGATGAAAACTTTATTAAAACGTAGCATGCTTGTATTACCTCTTATGATGAGTTTATCTTTGGCAAACCCAGCTGAATCAGCGAGTGGTGTTGTGATGGACTTTGGTGCCGTTGATACTTTAGTTGTACTTGATAAAACAGATGCTATTGCGGCATTGCCGATGAAGAATCTTCCAAAATATTTAGGAAATATCGATACGGCAAACATGAAAGATGGCGGCGGCATGAAAGATCCTAATGTGGAACTTTATGCAGAGATTAAGCCTGGATTTATCGTGATCTCTCCTCGTCTTGGTGGTCGAGTAGAAGAGCTCTCTAAATATGCGCCTGTTTTAAACTTTACGGCAAATGCAGATGATTATTACGCATCTGTACAGAAGAATATTGTTGAGCTTGGTAAGTTGATTGATGCTGAAGATCAAGCGAATAAAGCGCTAAAAGAATTAGATCAAAAATTAACGGAGATTCAAAAAGAGATTGCACAAAGCGATAAACGTGCATTAGTGATGATGCATAACGCAGGCAATACTTTTGCAGCCTCAGAAAGTGGTCGTGGCCAATTCGTTCATGAATTTATGGGCGTAAAGAAAGCGGATAATGATCCGCAAGAGCGTCAAGCGATCGATGCAGAATACCTTAACAAGGTTCAACCAGATGTTCTCTATATCGTGGATAGAAGTTCAGCAATTGGTCAAGATCCGTTAGATGTTGCGGTATTTACAAAAGAAGTTGTTTCGAATGCAAAAACCAAAGATGGGAAAGAGATCAACGTTGTTTATCTTGATCCAACACTTTGGTACTTATCAGGTAATGGCTTGATGAGTATGGAAATTCAAGCAAAAGAAGTTCTTGAAGGACTCAAATAAGAAGACTTGGATTTACCTTAAATTTTCACACAATTATGTTGTTATTTTAGTAGTTTCTGCTCTTGGCCCTGACTTTTAGAAATAAAAATTTGTTGACTTCCTCCAAAAACCATGCAAATTATATCCTAAGAATTTCTAAAAGATCAGGGTTCTTTTTTTGTCCTGATTCCCAAAGCGTCATGACAAAAAAAGAACTTATGTAGTGGATCTATCAATGCTTTTAGCGCATTGCACTATCTTCCGATCTTTGGAATTCTCAATAAAATAGTGATTAGAGAATTCACTTGTTTTGTTTATCCATATTTATTAGGAACTTTTCCATGATTGCAATTGCATCAATTCGCATTATTCGTCGTTGGTGGTTACGCGCATTATTGAGCGGGCAATCACTGTACTTGAGTGGAAAATAGAAAAGTAAAACAGTGACTAGAAATGAAGAGCCCGCAATATGCGGGCTTTTTTTTCACCCTAATTATTGCGGCAATATCAGAAGAGAGGGGAAAAATGTCAGAAGTTGTATTTAAAAGGTCAGAGATTTTTACGATTAGCCGTGAAATTAGCATCGATTTTGAGCCATTCAAGCTGTTTAAAGCAATTATGCAACATGAACAAAAATCGCATGGCATGCTATTTGAGTCCGCAAGAACGGATGATCAAAGTGCTTTAAAAAGTATGTTAATCACAAAAGTATCTTTAAGAATTACCGCCCTTAAAGATGTGGTCACGGTAACGGCTACGACGTTAATAGGGCAATATTTATTATCATTTTTAAAAAATAGTCTCGCAACGGAGTTGATTGTGGATGAAGCGAAGGAAGCACAGTTCTATTTTAGGAATGATAAAACGCGTTATCCCCGTGGTGTATTAACGATTTTAGATCCCCTTTTAAGCCTGAAAAATCCAGAGTTTGATCCTTTTATTGGCGGCTTATTTGGCTATGATTTGGTTGGTGAGTTTTATGAAGTGCCGGTGCCGGAGAAGAATCGAGAACGCGATTTATGTCTCTATTTTGCAGAAGAGATGATCGTGTTAGATCATAAAGCGCAAACGGCTACTTATGAACATCTCTATTTAGATGCAGTGATGGCATCGAGAATGGATGCTTATCGTTCATTCAATCAGCAAGCTGAGGCTTATCAAGTTTTGGTTCATCGACTCAATCATGAAACAGAAACTTCTCTCCCCACAATATCCCCAGAGTTATCCACAAGTGCTGTGACTGATCAGGAAACTGTGGGTATCGATAAATTATCCTCATCTCATCGACAAGCTTCTCCGCAATCTTATCAACAAAGTTATCCACAGCTTGAGATTCAAGCGCCGATCGTTAGCGCTCAAAATGGTGTAAATGTACCGGATAGTCAGGGATTTAAAAAGGCGGTTTATCAATTTATTGAGCAAATCAATGCCGGTAAACTCTTACAGATCGTGCCATCACGGGCATTTACATTGCCTTGCCCAGATCCTTTCGCTAGTTATCAAACGCTAAAAGAAGCTTATCCTAGCCCTTATCTCTTCTATCTTCATGATGAAGACTTCACGTTGTTTGGTGCTTCTCCAGAATCGGCTTTGAAATACTCTCCTGAAAATAGAGAGTTAGAGCTCTATCCGATTGCCGGCACGAAGAAGCGTGGCATGATAGATGGGGAGATTGATGAAGAATTAGATTTAGCGATGGAAACCTCTTTAAAAGCGGATAAAAAGGAAGTCTCCGAGCATATGATGTTGGTCGATCTTGCAAAGGAAGATCTTTTACAGATTTCCGAGCCGGATTCTGTACATGTGAAAGATCTCATGAAGATTGATCGTTATCGTTATGTGATGCATTTGGTATCTCGCGTTGCCGGGAAATTGAAAGCAGGTTTATCGCCGATAGATGCTTATTTAGCGGTGATGAATATGGGAACATTAACCGGTGCACCAAAGGTTTATGCGATGGAAGAAATCTATCGTTATGAAACAGAAGCGCGTGGCAGTTACGGCGGTGCGATTGGTTATATTCAAGGAACCCTGTATGGCGATCGTTTTGATAGCGCAATTGTGATTCGTTCTGCTTATGTGAAAAATGGGATCGCAAAAGTTCAAGCAGGTGCCGGTATCGTTGCAGATTCTATTGCCGATAGCGAAGTGGAAGAGACGGAGAATAAAGCCAGTAGTGTTGTGATGGCAATTCTAAAATCCCAGCCACGAGTATCGTCATCGGAATTGGCATGAGAGAAGACTAATCGTATTTCTAATAACGATAAATGTTAAAAAATGTGAATAATAAAATAAGGTGCTTTAAGAGCGGTTCTTAAACTATTTCATGATGTTTAATTTGTGAATATCAATCATTAAAGGAGTGTTTTAATGCAGGCATTAATCCGTCTGAGTCAATTTGTGGGGAAAACCTTTGCATTATGGGTTTTACTATTTGCCGGCATGGCTTTTGTCACGCCGGAAACATTTAAGGTGATCGGACCTTATGTTCCTTGGTTACTAGGCATTGTGATGCTCGGAATGGGAATGACATTAACAGTTGCTGATTTTAGTGAGATTATCAAACACCCTAAAGCCGTGGTTTTAGGAGTGGTTGCACAGTTTGTGATTATGCCGCTGTTGGCTTTTGGATTATCAATGCTCTTCTCTTTGCCTCCGGCTATTGCCGTGGGCGTGATCTTAGTCGGTTCTTGTCCCGGCGGAACAGCATCAAACGTGATGACCTATCTTGCCAAAGGAAATGTTGCATTATCAGTGGCTTGTACCTCAGTTTCGACATTATTAGCACCTTTATTAACGCCGATAGTCTTTTATCTATTAGCTAGCCAGTGGATCGATATTTCACCCAGCGCGATGTTTGTTTCAGTATTGAAGATGGTGTTATTACCGATTGCTTTAGGCGTTATCTTACGGATGATCTTTAAAACATCGATTATGAAAGCGACAGAAGTTTTACCATTAGTTTCTGTAATAGCAATTGTACTGATCGTTGCTGCCGTTGTGAGTGGCAGTAAACAGTCAATTATTGAATCTGGGTTATTAATCTTTGGAGTTGTGATTTTACATAATGGTTTGGGATATTTGTTAGGTTTCTGGGCGGCAAAATTTTTAAAATTGGATGATAGTGATGCAAAAGCCGTTTCTATAGAAGTAGGAATGCAAAATTCAGGATTAGGAGTGGCATTAGCGAAGACACATTTTGCTTTAGATCCAGTGACTGCTGTTCCAAGTGCTATTTTTAGTTTTTGGCACAATATTTCAGGGCCTTTATTGGCAACTTATTGGTCTTCTAAAGCACGAAAATCAGAGAAGATAGATCGTCAATCATAAAATAAAAGTACTTCAATACGTTAGGTTTAAGCTGATGCATTTGCATCAGCTTTTTTTGTGTTAAAACTATACAAATCATCGCTTTTAATGATAAATTAATAAGCAAAATTGATCGATATCGAATATTTATCAGACAAAAGAATGTGACTGATTGTCATCATTCTCCTTGTTAAAGGATTTCTTCATCGGTTGTATGAAGTCTATAGAAGAGCATTATTGAATATTGAGAATCTTGCTAATCATCAGTAATGATCGGTGATTTTGTACGAATGATGATTGAAACAATTTTTGAGAGTATGACTTTTGAAGATAGTTTTTGAAAAGTTCTAAAAAAGGAGAAATATTTTGGTGATGGAAGATCATAAAAAATAGATATTTAACTAAAAGAAGAACAATAAAACACTATCTATCTCTTTTTGAGATGCTTGAGTAGGCGTTGGATTATAAGATAATAAAAAATCATTAAGTCTATTTTAGAGATATCATTAAAGAATATACAACACCGGCTGAAATGTGATGAATGATCATTTCGAACAGATGAAATAGATTAATAAAGGTTCTCTATGCAAAAGATATA